>CALQKL020000018.1 GCA_943331145.2 Chitinophaga pinensis | reverse complement strand
GATTAAAATAACTGCATTTTCAAAATATCATGATGCAGCTGATCCAACAAGTTTTGTTGTGGAATGCAATGAAATTAAAGTAGGAGTCTTTACTGATATTGGACAAGTTTGCAAAAATGTAAAACATCATTTTCAACAATGCGATGCTGTTTTTTTGGAAGCCAACTATGATCGGGATATGTTGATGAATGGCAATTATCCTTATTCATTAAAAACACGTATTTCTGGTGGAAACGGACATTTATCGAATGATGAAGCGCTTGATTTATTTTTAAATCACAGAACACCCAAATTAAAATACCTGTTGCTTTCTCATTTATCTAAAGAAAATAATGATCCTGATTTGGTGAAAAAATTATTCGAATTAAATACAACAAATACAGAAATCATTATTGCCTCTAGATATGAACCATCATTGATTTATGAAGTGATTCATCCTGCTGTTAAAAAGACCAAAATAAAAACCAAAATCAAGCAGTTGAATTTGTTTGATTGATGCCTATTTGTATTCTTGTAAAATTTTATCTTTTGGATATTTGATTTGATAACTGAACCTTAATTTTTTACTTTCTCCTGGTTTCAATTTTACCATCCAACTCATGATGCCTGTTTCTGTATTCACATCAGCATCACCTTTATCAGTCAAACTCACTTCAATTTCTTTTACTTGACTAATTGGGTGTTGATCTTTAACCAACATTTCCACCGATTGTTTCTTGTTGTTTTTTACAGTTATTTCGTAAGTAAAAGATTCTGTTTTGAAGTCATTTCTTTTTGGTGCTTTGTAATCTTTAATTTGTTTGCGGTCAATTGAAATGCGTTTATCTCTACCCAAAGAAAAATTCAATGTGTCTGATGTGGTGTTTGGATCGAGATAAGATTTACCAAGAAAAACATTGTCCATGATTACGTTTGCTTCACCAGGCATTAAATTTAAGCTATCCCAGCTGCTCAATCTAGCCACTAAAAATGCATCGTTATCCAATTTCGGAACGGCAGTGTGTTGATAGGTTACGTTTATATTTTCTTCTTTAATACTTACACTGTACCCAATTCCATCGCAAGGAATATCATAAGGCAAATTGATTTCAAAATTGGTATTGAGTTGACTTTCTTTAAGGGTAACATAATCTGCAACAGTTTCTTTTTTTACATCTCTAACCATTTTTTGGGGAGCGAATCCAACTTCTAAATCTTCTTGCTGCATAACTGGAGCTGTCATTACATTTACTGATTTTAATTGTACGTTGTTATAAGCTACAATTGGGTTAAACAATTGAAGAAATGTTGGCGTCAACTCGGGGATATTATTTCCTTGATTTGGATTGTTGGTGCTTAGATTTAATTTAACGCCATTCCAACTTAACCCAGTAGTTTGAAATACAAGTCCTTTATAAACAATTTTAAAACTGTTATCGATAGATTTTATTCTTAGGTCGTAAGATGGCGTCCAACCTGCATTTGCTGTAAAATAATTAAAGTCAAAATTAGCTGGTCCGGCTTGGCTACACATAACCTGTAAAATAATTTGACCAATTTGTTTTGGTGGATCTAAAACATCTATTTGTGCATTAAATTCATTTAAACGATTTCTGATTTCTTCAATTTTTTGATTGCAAGAATCTCTTTTCAAGGATAAAGAAAATATCCTTTGTTTGTTGAAACTGATTTTTTCGGTATAGTAATTTGCAATTTTTATTAAATCCTCGCTTTGAATGTTATTTTTTTCCTTAGCGTTAACATTGATTTCTATAAGATTTGTCAATCGTTTTATAGCATCCTCGCTTATGTTGAGTTCGTTATTGAAAACCACAACTGATTTTTCCAAATTTTTGATTGAGTCTAATGCTTTTGATTCATTTGGATTTGGTTTGATAACAGGAGGCCTTTGGTATATGCGGTGTTTGTAAGAGAGAATGGTAATATTTTCTGGGCAGGAAATTTGCAGGGTGTTGATGTCTGGAACTAGCGCTACATTGTTGATGATAACTTCTTGTAATCCCTTAATTAAATTCGGTTTTGCGTTGTGGTTTAAATCTGCACCGTAACCATAGTAAACGGTAGCTTTAACCAAATTGGCGTTAGTATTAACGGTGTCTTTTTTTTGTGCAAAAGCGGTTGCAGTTAAAAAAATTGCAATAATGAATTGTATTTTTTTCATAAAATAAAATTTTGATTTCACCACTGATGCATTGAAAACCGATAATGCATAAATGAGAAAATAATTTTTTCAAAAATTAACGAAGAACCATTTGCCTGTCGGAATCTAGTTTTACTAAAATAAATATAAGCACTGTAAAAGTAATTAAAGATGACCCGCCATAACTCATCATCGGTAAGGTGATTCCAATCACTGGCGCCAATCCGATGGTCATACAAATATTAATAGCCACATGAAAAAAAATGATTGCAGCAACAGAGTATGCATAAACCCTACTAAACGTACTTCGTTGCCGTTCGGCTATTAATACGATACGAAGAAGCAGGGCTAGGTAAAGCAACATAAGAATTGTACAACCTACAAATCCAAAATTTTCTCCAAGAGATGTGAAAATAAAATCGGTATGTTGTTCTGGTACAAAATCACCTTGTGTTTGCGTACCTTTCAAAAAACCTTTTCCAAATAATCCACCAGATCCGATAGCAATTTTAGATTGTTTTACATTGTAGTTCTCGGTATCTTTTTTGATTTTTTTATTTGCAGATTGCATTTCGGGAGATAATATATTTGCGGTGTCTGCTGTTACATATGGATTATCTCTTCCGACCATACTAAAAATACGATCGGCCTGATATTTTTGAAATACATGTTTGAAAATAAATGGCACTGCCAATCCCACAAACGCAGCACTTACGCCCCAAGCTATAAAAATGATCATTAGAATAGATCGGTTTCTTTTTATTTTTAGTCGTAAAAAATAGAAAGATAGAAATGCTAAAACTGTTAATCCAATTAATAAATGTAACGTAGGTAATAAAAGTGCAAGAATTAAAAGCACGCCAAGGGAAACACCTAAAATCAAATAAATTGGTGGAAATCCTTCACGATACATGGGTAATAAAAAAGTAAAATAAACTAAGGCTAGACCTGTTTCATTTTGTAGCAGTGAAAAAATTACTGGCAGAAAACAAATTCCAGAAGCGATGAGCTGAGATTTGGTTTTGGCGAAATCTGTTTCTGGACGCGACAAGTATTTTGCTAAAGCTAATGACACAAATATTTTACAGGTTTCTACAGGCTGAAGATTCATAAAACCCAATGGAATCCAACTTCTTGAGCCATTTACTGTTTTGCCAAATATAAAAGTTGAAACCATTAATATTATGCCGATGACGTACAATATATTTGGTGTTGCTGTAAATATTTTACTATCCATGAGCAAAATAAAAGTGGCGATAACAAAACAAAGGATTAAATAAAAAAATTGTTTGCTGTAATTTTTATTAAAAGCAAATAAACTTTTAAAGAAATCGTCGTTGCTCCTAAATTCAACCGAAAAAATACAAACCAAACCAATCAATGCGATTATGGTAAATAACCAAATCGTTATCCAATCTTTATCGGTAGCTATGATTTGTTTTTTTTGATACATTTTTTAATTGTGTTTATTTTTTTTTGTATCAGGTTTTGACTTTTGTTTATTTTTTTTCGTGTCAGACTTTGATTTTTGTTTATTTTTTTTTGTATCAGGTTTTGTTTTCTCTTTTGGCAACACTGCTGCTTGCTTTGATGAAGCAGAATCGCTAAATGGTTCTTTTTTTACAGGCCTGTCTTTTTTTGCTTTTTCAAGTTCGTCCTTGTCTATTTGATCTTCTTCAATTCCGGTGGTATCTCTAATTGTTTTTAAGAATCCTTTTGCAAGTAAATAAGCAGAATCTTTGGAATGTCGCATTGAATCTTGTTTGCGTAATTCAACGGCAATTCTGGGCGGCATTAAATTTAATTTGCTGAGTTGTTCTATTCTATCTAAGCGAGGTTTTTCTGTTATAGAATCTTTTAGGTATTTTTCTATCATCAAACCAACAATAGGTGCTGCATAAGTTCCTCCAAATCTCCCACTATTTTCTACTACACACATGATGGCGATTTTGGGATTATCTCTTGGTGCAAATCCGCAGAAAAAAGAGTGATTTTGTTGTTTAACTCCCCTGAAATAATTTTCAACTGTACCTGTTTTACCACAGATTACAATGTCTTTTACTTTTGCGCCAGCTCCAGTTCCACGGTCAACCACACCTTGCATGCCATCGTGTACAGCTTCGAAAATACTATCAGGAATATACGTTGGAACATTTTTATTTTTAAATCTGCCTAGTAAATTGTATTTGTCTCCACCATCCATTGAGTCTACAACATGTGGCGTATAATACCATCCTTTATTGGCAATGTAGGCCATTTCATTGGCAACTTGAAGTGGCGTCACATCAACCTCTCCTTGTCCGATACTGATGGAGCGGAAAGTGCAGAAATTCCATTTGCCTTTTCCATAAACTTTATCATAGTATGCTGGTGTAGGAATGTTTCCAGTTTTTTCAGATGGTACATCTACGCCTAATTTTCTTCCCAATCCAAATCCATACATATAATTATTCCATTTGCTCAATGCACTATCAAGGCTGGGGTATTTTGGACTATTGATTACGCGTTGCATTACATTGGCAAAGTAGGTATTGTCAGAAATGGTTATTGCATTTCTTAAGTCGAAAGTACCCACATCCAAACAGCGCATTGGTTTTGCACCACCACATCCATAAAAAGCACCGGAGCAAGAAAAACGCGTATTGGTTTCAATTACACCTTCATGCAATCCAATTAAAGCTTGAAGTGTTTTAAATGTAGAGCCGGGTGAATAAGAAGCACTAACGGTTCTGTTTAGTAGCGGTAAAGCGGGGTTTAAAAAAAGCTCGGAAAACCTTTTTCTACGCTCACTGCCCGTAAGATAGTTTGGATTATACGTTGGTGCACTTACCATGGCAAGTATACCCCCGGTTTTTGGATCGATGGCTACAATTGCACCTAGTTTATTTAGCATTAATTTTTCTCCCAATTCTTGTAGCTCAATATCTAAGGATGTATATAAATTTTGACCCGCAATAGAAAGGGTATCGTAAATACCTTTTTCAAGTCGTTCAGTTAATCTGTTTTTATTATCACGTTTCCAATATTCAATACCCCGTTGACCCATCAACACTTTTTCATAACTGCGTTCAATTCCCGTCATGCCTGCATAATCACCAGCAACATAACCTTCGTCGGGATGTTTTTTTAAAAAATTGGTATCTACTTCTGCCGTATATCCTAACACGTTAGCAGCTGCATTGTAAGGGAATGTACGCACCGAACGATCCTGTAAATAAAATGCAGGTGTAAACTTAAACATAGATTCGTTGAGCTTAGCCATTTTTTCTTCGCTCAACAAAGGTTCAAAAATAGATGGCCTCGACCTTCCATTTTTTATAATCAATTCTATGATTCTTTTTTTAAACTGTGCCGTATCAATTTCTAAAATATTACAAAGCGATAAGGTGTCAATACCTTTTAATTTATTGGGGGTAACCATTAAATCTGAGATATTGGTATTTTGTAAAATGGCATTTTTTTTACGATCGAAAACAATTCCACGATCTGGATACACTACTTTTCTAAACATACCCTGATCTTCTGCTAAATCTTTATACTTAGAAGATAAAATTTGAAGCGTAAATAATCGTAAAATAATTATTACAATTAGAGAAATAAAAATCAGCCTGATATTATATTTTCTGGAATCGTTGTAAACAGGCACTTTAAAGTTGTTTTATTTATTTGCTATGCTGATTGTACAAAAATACGTTTGTTGTCGTGTTAAAAACAGATTTTAAATCGTATTTGTTTTAAATTTTTGATTTCTTGAAAAAAGCATTTCTGTAATTAAAACCATTAAAATGCAAATGGAAGTAGATGCCAACGTTTTCAATAAAAAATATAAACCATCTGCAAATTGCCATGCTTCAAGTAAAAAAAGCCAAAAATTATGTAAAAAAATCAAAGTACCAGCATAAATCAAATAAGGAAGTACACCGCCCATACTTTTGAAAGAAGGTTCTTCATAGTTGGTTTCTGCCCCTTCCTGCGGAATTAATAAATTGATTAGAAAAGGCCTGCAATATGCCATGAGTACACATGCTGCTGTATGAAATCCTGGATGATGCCTAAAGCTATCCAATGTAAAACCCAAAATAAAACCAAGTATTAAAAGAACAGTTCTGTTGGTTTTAAATGGAAGCCAAAGCATAAAAATGATGTAGATATATGGCGTAATCATTTGATGCAAACGAATTTTATCCAAAACAAAAACTTGAATAAGCATCAAGAAAACAAACCGAAAAATATTTTTTACAAGTACACTCATATCCTATTATTAGGGTTGTGTTTTTATTTTAGACATAATTTTATTAACGCCTTCCTGGTCTACATTTTCAATAACATATACATATTGGACATTAAAGAAATTAGTGGCTGTTTTAAATTTTATTTTAAAAAGATTCGTGCTGGTTTCTTTAAATATGGCATCTACATAACCTACTTTCAATCCTTTTGGTAAGGCTGTACTAAATCCGCTGCTGATGATGGAATCGCCTTTTGCAATTTTAGCACTTTTAGGAATGCCTGTTAGGGTAATGTAATTTACCATCGAACCATCCCAGTTTAATGTTCCTGTTTCTTCTCCTTTCGCCAATTTTCCACTGATATGACTGTCTTTGTGTAGCAAGCTCATCACCACAGCAAATTTGTCATCAACTTCGGTAATAATTCCTACCACAGCGTTATTAGGATCAACTACGCCCATTCCTATTTTTAAACCATCATTCATTCCCTTATTTAGCACCATGTAATTGCTTAATAAAGTAATTGAATTAGAAATTACTTTGGCAGAAATGTACCTAATTTTTCTATACTGCTTAATAGAATCAACCATTACTGTATCAGTTGCTATTTTTTTTGCGGTGTCTGCAATTTCAAAATTTGAAGAAAGCTTATTATAAAGCAGCTCATTGGCTTTTATTAAGGAGTCGTTGGTTTGCTTGAGGTGAAAATACTGCTGAACGTTATTGTATTTAGCATTGATTTTTCCTGTGAAGTTATTGGTAATGCTACCAAAAGCGGCTTGGTGGTATTTGCTGTAATTAACAATAAAATATATTGATATTACCTGCAAAAACAGGAAGAATAATAAATTAAAATGTGTTCGTATGAAAAGAAATATATTTCTCAACTGCTACGTCTGTTTTAGAAAATTGCAATCATTTTTAGCATCAAACTTTAAAGTATGTTGCTTTATCTCATTACAAAAGGGAAACGATCATAATTTTTCAAAGCAATGCCGGTACCTCTAACCACACTTTTCAATGGGTCGTCTGCGATATGAACGGGAAGTTTTATTTTGTTTTGCAAGCGTTTATCTAAACCACGAAGTAAAGAACCACCACCTGTAATATATAAACCTCTTCTGTAAATATCTGCTGCCAATTCGGGAGGCGTAGTTTCTAAAGCTTTTAAAATGGCTTCTTCAATTTTGAAGATACTTTTATCTAAAGCCTCAGCTACTTCCTGATAGCTAACCATAACTTGTTTTGGAATACCAGTTACCAGATCTCTTCCATTTACTGGGATATCATCAGGAGGATTTTCTAATTCTTTCATTGCCGAACCTACTTGAATTTTGATTTGTTCTGCAGTACGTTCGCCAATAAGTAAACTATGATATCTGCGCAATGCTTCCATAATATCAGCAGTAAATTCATCACCAGCGATACGGATACTTTGATCGCAAACGATACCTGCAAGAGCAATAACCGTGATGCCGGTAGTACCACCACCAATATCAATAATCATGTTTCCAACTGGCTCTTCTACGTCTATACCAATACCTAAAGCAGCGGCCATAGGCTCGTGAATTAAATATACTTCTTTAGCACCTGCTTGTTCAGCACTATCTCTAACCGCTCTTTTTTCAACTTCTGTGATGCTGCTTGGGATACAAATCATCATTCTCCAGCTTGGCGCAAATAATGGCTTTTTAGGGTAAACCAATTTAATCAATTCGCGAATCATCAATTCGGCAGCGTTGAAATCGGCAATTACACCATCCCGTAACGGACGAACCGTACGGATGCTTTCATGCGTTTTTTCATGCATCATGAGGGCTTTTTTGCCCACAGCCAATAATAATTTCGGATTGTTTCTATCTAAAGCCACAATGGAAGGTTCGTTTACAACGACTTCATCATTATGGATAATTAATGTGTTTGCGGTTCCTAAATCAATCGCAATTTCCTGCGTAAAAAAATTGAAAATGCCCATATTTTAAATTAATACAACTTATAAATTTCGTATTCAAACAAAGTTGATGTAATTTATTGGAATAATCAACGACAAACAATTTATTTTCAAAGTATTTTCAATGATTTATTTTCAATGATTTTGCTTTGCTAAAATTATTAGTTTTTTCAATAAGATATTATGGTCTCTTTATTCAAATTCGTAGCCAATATCTCTTCTAAAATACGCACCTTCAAACGTTATTTTATTTAGTTGTTGAAGCGCGTTTTTTGAAGCGGTTTGAATATTGCTTCCATAGGAAGTAATGGCAAGAACCCTGCCACCATTCGTAACCGTTTCGTCATTTGTCATTTTTGTACCCGAATGAAAGATGATTCCATTTTCATGGATTGCTTCTGTTAATCCAGATATCTTTTTTCCAGATTCATAGCTACCTGGATAACCGCCACTAACCATAATGGTTGTAGCCGCCGCTCTTTCATCTGTTTCTAATGATATCGTACCAAGTTTACCTTCTCCAACAGCTTTTAAAATGGCTACAAAATCAGATTTAATTCTTGGTATAACTACTTCTGTTTCTGGATCGCCCATTCTGCAATTGTATTCTATCATGTACGGGTTACCGTTATCTATCATCAATCCTAAAAATATAAACCCATGATAAATCATTTCATCGTTTTTAAATCCTTTGATGGTGGGTTCGATAATACGTTTTACAATTTTTTCTTTTAATGCTTCATCAAAGAATGGGATAGGACTTACCGCGCCCATGCCGCCCGTATTCAATCCTGTGTCGCCTTCACCAATTCTTTTGTAGTCTTTGGCTTCTGGTAATATCATATAATCTTTACCATCTGTTATTACAAAAACGCTAATTTCAATGCCTTTTAAATAAGATTCAATCACCACTTTTTCGCTTGCTGCACCAAATTTTGCTTGTTGAATCATCAGCTCAAATTCTGCTAAAGCATCTTCATGATTTTGACAAATTAAAACGCCTTTTCCGGCAGCTAATCCATCGGCTTTTAAAACAATAGGCAAGCTGTGTTGTTTGATGTATTCAATCCCATCCGCGTAATTATTTTTATTAAACTCTTGATAAGCTGCAGTTGGAATGTTGTTTTTTTGCATGAATGTTTTTGCAAAAGCTTTGCTGCCTTCTAACTGAGCCGATTTTTTACTTGGCCCAATTACTTGTACATGCTTAATCGTATCATCAGCAGCAAAGAAATCGAAAATGCCTTTTACCAAAGGATCTTCGGGCCCTACTAAAACCATGGAAATGTCATGTTCAATTACAGCATTTTTTATGGCTTCGAAATCGGTAACTGATATATTTAAATTGGTGCCGCATTGCATGGTGCCTGCATTTCCTGGCGCGATAAACAATTTATCACAAAGTGCACTTTGTTTTATTTTCCATGCAAATGCATGCTCTCTTCCACCAGAACCAAGTATTAGAATATTCATAACTTTTGTAAATATTTGAGTGGCGAAATTATAGAACTAATTTGTTTTTTTTGATAAATCATAAGAACTTATTCTATTATAGCGAATTAAAAATTAGAAAGAAAAAAAACTAAAAACGTTGATGTAAAAATAATTTCAGTATTTTGGGAGGTAAATTTTATTCAATATCAAAAAAAATAAAAAATGTCAGAAACAATTAACGAGAAAAAAAGTCACCCCAAAGGATTGTGGGTATTATTTGGTACAGAAATGTGGGAACGCTTTAACTTTTATGGAATGCGCGCCCTGCTTACATTATTTATTGTAAATGCGCTCATGATTAGCAAGGAGGATTCTTCTATTATTTATGGAGGTTTTCTTGGCTTGTGTTATTTAACACCAATGTTGGGTGGATTCATTTCCGATCGTTTTTTAGGGAATAGAAATTGCATTATGTTGGGTGGAATATTGATGGCAATTGGACAATTATTGTTATTCTTCAGTGCTTCAATTTTTGAAACCAATTTAGAATTGGCAAAAACGATTTTATATATCGCACTTGCTGTCATTGTTTTTGGAAACGGCTTTTTCAAACCAAACATTTCAAGTATGGTTGGAAGCTTGTATCCTAAAGCAGAAAAAAATAAATTGGATACTGCATTTACCATTTTTTATATGGGGATTAATATTGGCGCATTTCTTGGTCAATTGATTTGTCCTTTGATAGGCGACGTTGTAGTAGATGGCGTTCGTCAGGTTACTGCATTTAAATGGGGATTTTTGTCTGCTTCAATTGCTATGTTGTTGGGTACATTAACGTTTTTCTTATTGAAAAATAAATATGTTGTAACGCCCGATGGTAAAGCAATTGGTGGATTGCCTTCAGGAAATAATACCGATGATTATGAAGAGGGCGAATCTCAAAAAGCTCAATTTTCTAATGTATCAATTATGATTGCTGGTGCTGTTTTGGCAGCTTTGATTTTTGTGTTTCACAATTTTCTTGGACAAAACTGGATTTATGCTACAATTTATTCTTCAGGTATTACATTAGCTGGTTTGATTTTATCAGATAAGAGTTTAACTAAAGTAGAAAGAGATAGAATTCTTGTAATTTATATTGTATCGTTTTTCATCATCTTCTTCTGGGCTGCTTTTGAGCAAGCGGGTTCATCACTAACTTTCATTGCTGATTATCAAACAGACAGAAGAATATTTGGATGGGATATGCCGCCATCAATGGTTCAAATATTCAATGGTATTTTCGTTGTAATCTTTGCAGTTCCATTTAGTTTACTTTGGGATAAAATGCGTGCAAAAGGCAAAGAGCCTATTTCACCAGCAAAACAAGCCGTAGGTTTAGCGTTAATTGCTGTAAGTTATTTCATCATAGCTTACAACGTTAAAGATTTAGGCAATTCGGGTTTACTTGGCGTACAATGGTTGATTTTACTATATTTAATTCAAACTTGGGCTGAATTGTGTTTATCTCCAATTGGACTTTCATTGGTAGGGAAATTAGCGCCAAAAAGATTTGCATCATTATTATTTGGTGTGTTTTTTATGTCGAGTGCTTCTGGTTATGCATTAGCCGGAACATTAGGTTCTATCTTGCCTCCAACAAGTGAGCAATATATTGCAGCAGAAAAAGAAAAGATTGATTTGAAAGGAATTCTTGATGGAAATGTAGATCCAACTGGTAAAGAGCTATACACATTAGCAAAAATAAAAGCAGCTAGTTTAGATGAAACCTTAGAAAAGAAATTCGGTTTAGAAATTAAAAAATCTTTTAAAGATAGTAGCGTCGTATTAACAGAAGCACAGTTTTCGACCATTAAAAATGAAAAAATTGTAAAAGCGGTTTATCCAAAATTTGCAGGATTTACCATACACAATCTCTTTGAGTTTTTCATGGTGTTTGTGGTGCTTTGCGGTGTAGCATCTGGATTATTGTTAGCATTGGTACCTAAACTTAAAAAAATGATGCACGGAGTTGTCTAGATAATTTAAATTATAAGAAAATGAAAGCGCCTATTTTTTAGGCGCTTTTTTTATTTTAAAATTTTCCTGTAATTGGTATAAATCGCTACGCTGGTTTAACGGTTTAATGGTTTAAGGTTGATCGGTAATTTGCATATATATATTAAGCACTCCCCGTCGCATTCAAGTTTTATTGATCCCATTTCAAAACAAAACCTTACCAAATTTGTTATGTCTTTTATGAGCAAAGTATATTCCATCAAAACCGTACAAATCATTAAATCAGATTTAGAAACTACTTGGGACTTTTTTAGCAGTCCTAAAAACCTTCAAAAGATTACACCTGCTGCATTAGGGTTTAAAATTGTATCCAAACATCATGGCGATAAAATGTATCCAGGCCAAATTATAGAATATATCGTAAAGCCCGTATTAGGCATTCCATTATATTGGATGACAGAAATAACGCATGTTGAGGACAAAAAATATTTTGTAGATGAACAAAGATTTGGGCCTTACACCATGTGGCATCATCAACATCATTTTAAGCAAGTGCCCGAAGGTATTGAAATGACAGACATCGTACACTATAAATTACCACTCGGATTTTTGGGCGATATCGCACATTCTTTATTTGTTAAAAAACAATTGAAAGGTATTTTCGATCATCGATTTAAAGTGGTAGTGGAGATGTTTTAGGAGGTTTAATAGGTTCAATACGTTCAATACGTTTAAGAGGTTGGAAGTATTTAAAATTAGAGGCAATCTCATTTTTGTTTGGTGTTTGGCGTTTGGTGTTGGAAGCATTTTTGCTTTGAGACCATTATAATATTTGGGATGTGGGATATTGGATTAAATTTTCTATAGCCCACGGTTTCAACCGTGGGTGGATGTGATTATGCAAAATGTCGATCAACCATTATACCATTAAACCAGCGAAGCGATTTAAACCTGGTTTACAACCTTATCTACTTTGATGATTGGTGAAAACACCAACATCGGCAGACAAAATCGCCCAACCTTTTGAACTCATTGAACCTTTTGAACTTCACAAACTTCACAAACTTTACAAACTTCACAAACCTCATAAACCTCTCAAACCTCTTTGTAAGGGTTGAAAATATTCAACCCCTCCTTACCCATTATTCTCCGGCCTCATCATCGGGAAGAACAACACATCTTGAATACTATGCTGATTGGTTAACAACATACAGATTCTATCTATCCCAAATCCGATTCCACTTGTAGGCGGCATTCCATATTCTAAAGCCCTTAAAAAATCATGGTCGATAAACATCGCTTCATCATCACCTCTTTCCATTAATTTTACTTGCTCTTCAAAACGCTCACGTTGCTCGATTGGATCGTTTAACTCGCTATATGCGTTTGCGATTTCTTTTCCATTAACCATTAGCTCAAAACGCTCTACCAATCCGGGTTTGCTTCTGTGTTTTTTTGTAAGCGGACTCATCTCTACCGGATAATCGGTAATGAAAGTAGGTTGTATATAATGACCTTCACATTTCTCGCCAAAAATTTCATCAATCAATTTTCCTTTGCCCCATTTAGCATCTGCATGTAATCCCAATTTTACACAAACCTCTCTAATGCCTGCTTCATCCATTTCACTGATATCAAAACCTGTATGTTCTTTTATGGCATCATACATGGCTACTCTTTTAAATGGTGCTTTGAAACTAATTTCTTTGTCGCCAACCGTACATGTAGACGTTCCATTTACCGCAATAGCAGCGTTTTCCAACATTTGCTCTGTGGTATCCATCATCCATTCGTAATCTTTATACGCTACGTAAAATTCCAATACGGTAAACTCAGGATTATGTGTTCTGTCCATGCCTTCATTTCTGAAGTTTCTGCTGAATTCATATACCCATTCAAAACCACCCACAATCAATCTTTTCAAATAAAGTTCATTGGCAATACGCATATACATCGGCACATCCAACGCATTATGGTGTGTAGTAAACGGACGTGCAGCTGCGCCCCCAGGAATACTTTGCAATACAGGTGTGTCTACTTCCAACGCACCGCGCTCATTTAAAAAATCACGTACCGCATTTATAAACTTTGTACGTTTTACAAAAACTTCCTTTACGCCAGGATTCACAATTAAATCCGCGTAACGCTGTCTGTATCTGAATTCTGGATCAGTAACTTCGTCGAACGACTCGCCATCTTTTTCTTTTACAATTGGCAAAGGACGTAATGCTTTACTCAAAATGGTAAACTCACGTACATGGATAGAGGTTTCACCGGTTTTTGTAGTAAATACATATCCTTTAATGCCTACAAAATCGCCTATGTCGATTAACTTTTTCCAAACTTGCTGAAAAAGCGATTTGTCTTCGCCAGGGCAAATATCATCCTGCTTGATATAAAATTGAATTTTACCAGTGCCATCTTGCATTACCGCAAAATTAGCTTTACCCATATCACGAACACTCATGATTCTGCCTGCAATACATACATCTGCAAAATCTGCTTTGTTTTCTTCGCCTTTATAATTTGCTTTAATAAATTCAGCAGAACTATTAACCGGATACAATGCTGCCGGATATGGATCGATGCCTAAATTTTCAAGTTCAGTTTTCTTTTCTCTACGGATGATTTCTTGTTCCGACAAATGCTGTGTACTCATAACTATATTAAACGTTTAAAGAGGCACAAAGGTAAACCAAGAAAATCAGTAATTGAAGATGAATTACAGAAAATTATACAGCAGCGAGTAATACCTGCCAAGCCGCATCAACTTGGTTTTTCTGAAGAAGCTTTTTTGCATAATGATGTAGCTCTTTTTCCATATCATCGGGGTTAATGGAAAAATATTGAATGATGTTTTTAAGCGTATCATCATGGAAAGTGGGGTCAACAAGAGGCATTTCACTAACATTAGCCAACATACCCAAATCATTGCCACTCAATACAGCACTGTTTTTTATACAAGCAGGAAGTGCATCAAAACCAATGCCTAAATTCAAATTGGGTTTTGGTACTTCAAACAAATTATCTGCATTTACGCGGGCATACCAATTGGCACCTAACCTGGCTACTAAATCTAATTTGGTTTGATCTATTTTATGTTCCGCATTTAAAATGGATTCATCAATATGCATCATTAAAATTTCCGCAATCACCAAATTACCTGCGCCTCCTTCCGTTCCTAATGGAATCACTTGATTTACTTTACACTCTAATTTTATTTTACTTTCCTTTACCATTGGTGGACGAACCAGCGTTGCTTTCTCTTCTGTAAATCCTGCTTTTTCAAATTCGTTGGTAAACTTATCATAATCGCAAGAGGATAAAGACATTTGTTGTACCATATCGTAATCCACAATATTGATGACTACTTCAGGAATATCAAGCACATTTTGCAATGTATGTTTGGTAGAATTATCGCGCACCCTTCTGGCTGGCGAAAAAACAACAATGGGTGGGTTTGAAGAAAATAAATTGAAAAAGCTATACGGACTTAAATTTACATGACCATCCTTGTCAATCGTAGACGCAAAGCAAATAGGACGAGGCGCAATGGCGTGTTGCAAATAGTTTTGAACGTCGGCAGGTTTTAGTTCAGATAGATTTAGTGTAAGCATTTTTTATTTTCTGTATTAAAAATGATGATTTCTGAATTGAAATCTGTTTTTATAAAAATACAATAGTTGGGGCAAAATCTAGGTTAAACTGATTTTTTTGATTCCAAATCAATTTTCCATGCTTTATATCCAAGCACTGCTAGCCACAAAAACAAAACATACATCAAAGTAAACAACATAAACCCTTTGTAAAAATTTAGTGGGATAGCAATAAGGTTGGAAACAATCCATGCAATCCAATTTTCCATTTTTCTTTTTGCCATCCACCACATTGCCGTAACCGCTGTAGAAGAAACCAAGGTATCTAAAACAGGGGTGTTACTGTTGGTGAGTTTTATGAGCATCCAATAAATAATTACAGAAAAAAACATAAACAAACCCAAACCAATTTTTATCTCGGAAGCATTGCACCAGCTGATGGGATAACTTACTTCATTGCTATTTTTACGCGTCCAAAAATACCACCCATAAATGCTCATGGCGAAGTAGTAAATATTTAAAATGGTATCGGCATAAAGTGGTGGAGCAGAAACGAAGTAATAAATGTATGCTGCTAATAAAACGCCGATGATTCCTGTAGGGTAAACAAGCACATTGTTTTTACGAGCAAACCAAACGCTAGCAATTTGAAACACAAAGCTGACCCACTCTTGCCAGGTGGTTGCCAATATGTTTAAATAAAATGAATGCCAAATTTCTGATGCCAACATTTGTGTACTACAAATTTCTTTTTATAAAAATAAAGCACTCCAAAATGAAGTGCTTTTATAATTGCGTTAAGTATTTATTATTCGGCTTCTGCCACAACTTCTTTTACTTCGGGAATCATTCTTTTCATCATGCCTTCGATACCCGCTTTTAACGTAATCATTGAAGAAGGGCATCCGCTGCAACTTCCTTGCAACATTAAATTCACTTTTCCGTTTTCAAAGCTTTTGAATTGAATAGCACCGCCATCCATTTCAACAGCAGGTTTTACGTAGTTTTCAAGCAATTCTTTAATGCGTTTAACCACATCGTTATCATCTGCATTGATTTCGTTGCTGCTTTCTGCTTTTATTTTCAAAACTTCCTCATCATTAACTACTGTTTTACCTTCTTCAAGATAATCTTTCAAAAATTGCTTGATGGTTGGAATCATATCTTGCCAATCTTCTGTTTCGGAAGTTTTGGTAAGGGTAATAAAATTGCTGGCAATAAATACTGCTTTTATAAAAGGGAAACTGAATAATTCTTGAGCCAATGGTGATGGTTTTGCGCTGGCCTCATCTGGGAAATCGATGCTTTTACCGGGGTACAATAATTTGTTGGCTACAAATTTCATCGTTTCCGGGTTCGGTGTCATCTCGGTATAAATACTGATAACTGGGTTTCCTGTTTTGATCATATAAAAAAATTAATAAACAAAAGTAAAAGAAATTGCTTGAAATTGGCTTTGATTCAAAGGGATAAACCGCATTCAACTTAAAAAATTTCTCATTTCGCAAAAACGTTTAAATGGCCTGATGGTTAAAAGGTTGCAGCACCATTTCGCTGATTACCCCGCTAGTGGGTTGCTGACATAAAAACCAAATGGCTTTGGCGGCTTCTTCGGAAGTAATCATTTTATCGCGTTGAACCCTAAGTTCGATATTGTCCCAAAATGGCGAATCCACGCCGCCCATGAAAATATTGGTAATTCGAATATCGGTGCGTTTAATTTCTTCGCGAATACTTTGCAACATGCCTACCAATCCGTATTTACTTGCAGAATATGCTGCAGCTCCCGCCATTGGCACTTTGCCCAAAACCCCAGGTACATGAATCATCAACCCTTTTTTTGCTTCTTTCATTGCGGGTAAAAATGCACGTATGATTAAGTATGGCGAAAACAAATTAATCATAAGCGTTTGTAAAAATTCTGTCTCGCTTAATTGGTCCAAGTTTTTGATGATGCCAATTCCTGAGGCATTAATTAAAACATCAATGGTATTGTATTTTGCAAAATAAGCGTCCTTAAGTTTGGTTACATTTTCGGCTATGGTTAAATCACCAACGAAATATTGACTTGCATCTATTTTTAAATCAGATACTGTAGATCGTAAAAGCGATTCGTTTCTTCCTGTAATAAATAAATTGGCTCCTGAGCTGGCGAGTAATTTGATGGTTTCTTTTCCGATCCCACCAGTTGCGCCTATCACTAAAATGTTTTTCCCTTTAATCGTTTCCATTTGATTTTTTATTTAAAACAAATTCCTTTTCTATTTGTTTAATGTTTTTAAAAATTCATAAAAAACAAAATCGTGTCAGTTCAAATCAAAAAAAAGCCATGGAATAGAGTGGATTTGCCCGTGTATAGCATAAGTAGCAAGGGAGCCGAATTTGATAACATGAACATCATTACTTACGCAACTGCTGTAAGCATGAAGCCAAAGCGATTTATATGTGCTGTATACAAAAACACAAAAACATTAGAAAATGTTCGTTTAAACGGAACATTTGTATTGCAGATTTTATCAGTTACACAATATGCGTTGGTGCGATTATTGGGTAAACAATCGGGAAACAAAATCAATAAAATAGAAAAGTTGAGCAAACGCAATTTATTAACCCAATGGAAGGGATTTAATGTTTTGAAAGAAGCTTTGGCGGTAATGGAAATGAAAGTGATACACGAAACGGATGGCGGCGATCATGTTTGTTTTTTATGTGATGTTGTGGCATATAAAAATTTAAATGATGGAAAAGAATTGACATTAAATATTTTAAGTGAAAAGAAAATTATTTCGATTTGAGTAAGGGAGTAAAAAAACAGCATTTGCCAGAAAAAATTTGTGTGGTTTGCAATAGACCATTCACATGGCGAAAAAAATGGGAGAAGGTTTGGGAAGAGGTGAAATATTGTAGTGATAGGTGTAGGATGAGTAAGAAGAGTAAGTGAGGTTTTTTGTTTCGCGCAAAGCTCTCAAGGGAGCAAAGACGCAAAGTTTTAAACTAGAAAGCATAAACTCACGAAGAAGAAAATTTATTTATAAAACGAAGAAGTATAAACGGAAAATGCTTCCAACCTTTTGAACGCATTGAACCTTTTGAACCTCATCAACCTCATCTTACCCCTGCTTTCTCACATATTTTGTAAGGATAACAATCAATTGCCCTTCTACTTTGCCTTCGATTTGTTCTGTGTTGTCTGCTACGATTTTGATGTTTTTTACCACGGTTCCCATTTTGGCGTTTAATGTAGAACCTTTTACATCCAAAGATTTTGTAAGTACTACGGTATCTCCATCTTGAAGTTGTTGCCCGTTAG
>CALQKL020000017.1 GCA_943331145.2 Chitinophaga pinensis | reverse complement strand
TTTTTTTCTGTCGTTCAATAAGTTCAAATTGTTCAAAATAGTTTATGATTTAATTTAATGAATTGCAAATGATATTTTTAATGAAAAAATAAATCAATTAGCTTGCAATTATATTCAAAAGTAGTATTTCTTTATCATTTGAAAGCGTATGGATTTAAACCAAATTAATTTTCATGTCATTCAACAGGTCGATAGTACCAATAAATATGCCATGGAAAAGGTTTCAGAAGGATTGGCTAATCATCTGGACGCTTGGTATGCAATTCATCAAACTGATGGAAAAGGCCAGCGCTTGAAAAATTGGCAATCTAATCCTGGCGAAAACATTACATTTTCTGTTGTGATTCGCCCTCAGCATAGCTTACAAAAAAATCCATTCCTTTTCAATGCATTCATCGCTTTAATTTGTCGTGATTTTCTAGCCCAGCTATTACAAATAGATGTAAAAATAAAATGGCCCAACGATTTGTTTATTAATGACAAAAAGGCAGGAGGGGTTTTAATTGAAAATAGATTTAGCGGGGAAAATTGGAAATGGGCAATTGTAGGCATTGGAATTAATGTAAATCAAGTAGAATTTTCTGAAAACCTAATTTTGGCAACTTCGCTGAAAAAGGAAACCAATTTAAATTTTGAACCTTTACAACTTGCGAAATTGCTACACCAAGATTTATTTAATTCTTTTGAAACAACATTAATAAATGATACCAATGTTTGGGAAAGATACAATCAACATCTTTTTAAAAAAGGACAACATTGTCAATTTAAAATAAACGGTATAGAAACCAATGCTGCCGTTTCATATGTAAATGATCAAGGATTATTGATATTGTTGCAAAATGGAAATGAAAACAAGTATCATTCTGGTGAAATTGAATGGATACTTTAAAAGAAATAAGTAAAAACTTCAAAGTAAAAAAGAGCTTATCAATTTCAAATTGCTAAGTAATAGCCCACATTTTATTCGACGCTTTCAGTTGTCAACTTCAATTTAATGATTTAATAATATTCGCGGATTCTTTATGTTTTATTATCAAGCCAATTTAATTTATTTATAAAAAAGTACAAATAGTGTTTTAATTTGTCATTCGTTCATTTGTTTTTTTATATAGTATACTTCATAATAATTATCTTTGTTTCCGTATAAAAAAAGAGTATTGATATTTAAAATTTTACAATGTATTAAGATATGGTAAAGTATAGTTTGTTTTGCGCTTTTTTGTTGTTAATGATAATTAATTTTTGTTCATGCGGCTTAACAAAAGGTAAAATTTATTTCAAAGATCAACAGGTGTCTGTGCAGCAATTGGATAGCGTAAAAGATTTTGCCATTCAAAGAATTCAAAAATCCGATCGCTTAAATATTACTGTCGCCTCTTCTGAACCTAGTTTAACGGCGTTTTTAAATCCATTTGGAAATACAAATGGAAGCAACAATAATGGACTTAGCGGATTTTTAGTTGATTTAGAAGGGAATATAGAATTTCCACTTTTAGGTAAAATTCAAGTAAATGGGTTAACCACAAAAGAAACTGAAAATATCATAAAATCTAAATTGGCATTTTATTATAAAGACTTATTTGTAAGCGTTGGTTTGGTTGGCAAAGTTTATATGATAAATGGAAATGAAGGGTCCACAATTAATATTAACAACGAAAGACTTACCATTTTGGAAGCGATGTCTCAAAATGTCTCAAAATCTGAGTTGAACGATAAGTCAGATGTATGGATAATCAGAGAAGATAGTGGTAAAAGATATTTTTCACGAATTGATTTGACCTCAAAAAAAATATTTGAATCACCATATTTTTTTCTTAGAAGCAATGATTTTATTTACGTAAGGCCAATTAAATACAATTGGTTTGTTAGCCCGTCTAGTCCTGTTAGATTAACTTTTACGCTTTTTGTATCTATAGCAGGGTTGCTTATATTACTTACAAAATTGCTTATATAACAATATAGTGGTTTCTAATTGGAGACTTCTAAATTTATTAAATAGAATAAGATATTATTAACCCATGAACTTTACTTGTCGAAATTAATGATAACAATGGTGGGAATGGTAATTTGATTTTTTAATTTACATATTGATATAAATTTAAAATATGAAAGAAGATAAAAACATATGGGAAGGAAATAAAGCCAATGTTTCGGAACCTGAATATTATGTAAAAAATAATCAGTCTGCAAATTCTGGTTCTTCTTTTGATATCGATTTCAGAAGAATATTAGCTTTGTGGCCTTTCATTCTATTGTTTGGAATGTTGGGTTTCGCTTTAGGAAGTATTTACTTAAGATATATCACCCCGATTTATACCTTATCAACAAGTATTAGTATTGAGGATAAATCTGAAATTTCTTTAGGTCAAGCATTTTTAGGCTCGTCAAGAGATCCATTTAATGATCGGATTGAATATTTTAAATCACCGTCTTTAGCAGCAGAGTTGGTTGAAAATTTAGGATTGCAATATAAATCTGTTTCTCAAGGTAGGTTTAAAAACAAGGATTTTTATGGCATAATAAAATGGGAGATATTAGATGTTGTAAATCAAGACCCCCCAGAGATTAGTTTTTCAATTTTACCGAAAAAAAATGGATTCCATTATGTATCTGGGAAAATTGAAGGCGATGGCTTTTGGGAAATTCCATTTGTATTGAATAATAATAAAATTGTAATTCACAAATTAAAATCGTTTAACAGTTTCACACCTGTATATTGCTATAATACCAATAAACTTATCGTTGCATTTGGATTGAGTTCTTCTCTTGTTGTTGGAACATCTAAAGAAAGCAATGTGTTAACGGTTAATTATTCTGACATTTCTGCTGAACGCGCTATAGATATCTTAAACGGGTTGACCAAATTGCATAGTGAGGCAATGACTAAAGATAAGTCGCTCGGTTTTTTACAAGCCATAAATTTTATAGAAAACAGAATGGATCCTTTAAGAAACGAATTGGATTCAATTGAAAATTCGCTTGCTTACTTTAAGGCGGAAAGGGGAATGATTGGAAATAGTACAAATGGTGATGTATATTTAAAAAACGCTCAGAATTATGATAACGAGCTTATTAGAATTAGTATTTTAGAAAATACCATTAAAGCTGTAGAAGCATACATCAACAACCCAAACATAAAAGAAGCCGATTTGTCTTTTGTAGGAATTGAAAGTCCTGGTTTACAAAGCTTGCTTACTCAATTTCAACAAATGCGTATGCAGCGCGAAAAGCTTGCCTTAACTGCTCAATTAACCAATCCTGCTCTAGAGTTGGTTGATAAAAATTTGGCTGAAATAAAAAGCAATATGGAAAATCAATTGCTTAATTATAAAAGCAATTTGCAAATAGCCAAAAGCACATATGAAAGGAAAATGCAAATGGCTAATGAATTGTTGAGTCAAATTCCTTTAGCAGAAAAAGAATTGATGGATAAAACCCGTTTTCAAAACATTAAAGAAGCTCTGTATTTAACGCTCTTGCAAAAGCGTGAAGAAGCACTTATTGCAAAAGCTTCAATTACCGTTAATTCAAAAGTAATTTACCCCCCATTAAAAAATAAAGCAACCATAAAACCATCTAAATTAACCATATTATTTTCTTTCATTTTGGTTGGATTGTTGGTGCCAATTTTATTTGCTATTATCAAAGAAATAACAAACAAGAAAATAATTTCTAAAAAACAACTTCAAAATCTTACAACCATACCTGTAATCGCAGAACTAGAGTTGGTACAGTATGATGAGTCTTCTCCTTTTGTAATTGGCGGAAACAATCGTTCGATGTTTGGTGAGCAAATTCGAACCTTGAGAACGAATATGGATTTTTATCTAATCAATGAAAAGTCAACTAATTATATTTTGCTTACATCAAATGTCAGTGGTGAGGGTAAGTCATTCCTATCAATGAATATTGCCAAAAGTTATTCATTACAAGGAAAAAAGGTTGCGCTTTTGGAGTTTGATTTAAGACGTCCAAAAATTTCAAAAGCACTTGGTATTTCAGAAAATAAAGTTGGAATCACAACATTGCTTACGGGTAGAAAAACAGTTGAAGAAATAAGGATAAAAGTTATTGATGATGAAAAAGAAACGCTTGACCTTTTTCCATCAGGATCCGTTCCTCCCAATCCACAAGAATTGATTTCAACAAAACACATGGTAGATTTAAAAAAATACCTTGATGAAAATTATGATGTTGTAGTTGTGGATTCACCACCTTATGGTATTGTTGCAGATGCGCAAATTTTGGGTAAATGGGCAGATTTGACGTTAATCGTAACCCGCTTTAATCAAACCATCAAAGAGCAAATTTTAGAGATTAATGAATGGCGTGAAAGTGGCATTTTCAAGAATGTGTCTATATTGTTTAATGGTGTAAAAAACAGCGGGTACTTTGGTTATAAATATGGCTATTATTATTACAAACGCAAATATGGTTATGGTTACTATTCAAGTTATATCAGCAATAGTGATAAGAAAGAAAAAAAGCCAAAGCAGGAAAGTTAAGTTTTTTATTTAAGGGGTAACTAGAAGAAAATAGAAGCATGCAAAGTAGAATTAAACACATTATTGTTACTGGAGGAGCAGGTTTTATAGGAAGTCATGTGGTAGAATATTTATTGAAAAATGAATTTCATGTTACCGTTGTTGATAATTATGATACTTTTTACCCGAAAGAAACAAAGCAAAAAAATTTATCCGCGGTTATCAATCACCCCAATTTAATTTTTCATGAATTGGACATTGTAGACGCCAATGCTATTGATTTACACTTAACTGAATCGTATGAAGCAATCATACATTTGGCAGCCAAAGCAGGGGTAAGGCCTTCAATAGAAAATCCAATTGCATATCAACAAACCAATGTTGCGGGAACACAAAATTTATTGGAATTTGCTCGTAAAAAATCAATTCGACAATTTGTTTTTGCATCATCTAGTAGTGTTTATGGAATCAATAAAAACATACCATGGGTTGAATCAGATGGTCTGCTGAATCCGATAAGTCCTTATGCCAGCACAAAAATTTCTGGAGAATTATTAGGTCATGTTTATAGCCATTTGTATGGCATTCGTTTTATTGGACTAAGGTTTTTTACCGTTTTTGGCCCGCGCCAACGTCCAGATTTGGCCATACATGCATTTACTAAAAAGATATTAAATAACGAATCGATTCCATTTTTTGGCGATGGTAATACACAACGCGATTATACATATGTAGATGATATTGTAAAAGGTGTTATTGGCGCTTTAAATTATGACAAAACCAATTATGAAATTATTAATTTGGGAAATAGTCATGCTGTATCGCTAGCCGAATTGGTAAATACTATAGAAGCTGTGCTCGAAAAAAAAGCGATAATCAATAAATTGCCTGAGCAGCTAGGAGATGTCCCAGTTACTTTTTCTGATATCAGTAAAGCAAAAGAATTATTAGATTATATGCCAACAACATCATTAAAAGAAGGTGTAATTCGATTTAAAGAATGGCTTACCAGTCAATAATTTTAAGACATTTATACTCAATTTGATTTTTTAATAGCAAAAAAAATGCCTAAAATAAAAGTTTTACATATCGTTAAATCATTAGGCAGAGGCGGAGCTGAAATGCTTTTACAAGAAGTATTACAAGAGCATGATTTGAATGTTTTTGAGTTTCATTTTATTTATTTTTTGCCATGGAAAAATCAAATGGTGTCTGGCATTGAAGCGAATGGAGGCATTGTAAAAATATTTCCAGCAACCAATAATATTCGCATAATAACACAAGTGCCAAAAATAATCGACTACATAAAAAAGCACGAAATTAAATTGGTGCATTGCCATCTTCCTTGGGCGGGTTTTGCCGGTCGATTAATTTACAAATTGCATAATGTTCCGGTAATGTATACCGAACATAATATTCAAGATCGATATCATTTCATCACTAAGTTTTTAAATAAAATTACATTCAATTGGCAAACAAAAGTTATAGCCGTTTCTAATGACGTCTCTGAATCTATTCAAAAAAGAATACAACCAAAAATTCCGATACAAACTATTTTAAATGGCGTAAATACAAGAACTTTTTTTAGAAATCCAGCAGATAGAATTGCAAAAAGAAATGAACTTGGATTAAAAGAGGATGATATTTTTATTGGCATAATTGCTGTTTTTAGATTTCAAAAAAGATTAAAAGAATGGATAGAACTGTTTAAGTTGATTCGTGAAAAACATCCAAATGTAAAAGGTTGTATTGTTGGTGACGGGATTTTGAAAGATGAAATCATGGCCCATTTAAAACAAATGGGTATGGAAAATGACATTATTTTTCCAGGATTACAAGCCAATGTAAAACCATGGATTTCTGCATTTGATATATTTATGATGACTTCATCATTTGAAGGATTGCCAATTGCTTTGCTAGAAGCTATGAGCATGGAATGTGCCATTGTATCCACAGATGCAGGTGGTATAAAAGAATTAATTAGATCTGGTGTTGATGGGTTTACTTCGCCTGTTATAGAATGGAATCAACTCGAAAATCATCTCGAATATTTGATTAAAGATAAATTAGCTTTACAGAGGTTTTCAAGCCAATCTAGACTTCGTGTACAAGAATCATTTAGCTTAAAGAAAATGGTTAAAGAAACTGAAGCGGCCTATTACGAAATTTTAAAAAATTAGTCATGCAGGTTGTAAAAGCTACATCATCAGATATACCAGAAATTATTGCGGTTTTAAAATCAAGTTTAGGCGAAGGTCTGTTGCCAAAATCTGCAGAATATTTTATTTGGAAGCATTTTGAAAATCCATTTGGTGAATCAAAGATTTTACTGGCAAAAGAAAACAATCAAATTATTGGTGTGCGGGCTTTTATGTATTGGAATTGGGTTTGCGGAGCGGAAAATATTAAAACGGTTCGTGCTGTGGATACGTCAACATTGCCTTCTCATCAAGGGAAAGGGGTATTTAAAAAATTAACCCTTCAAGCAGTAGAAGAATGTACTAAAGAGGGTGTTGAATTTGTATTTAATTCACCCAATAAAATCAGTATAATTGGGTATTTGAAAATGGGATGGTACGAAAATGGTAAAATGCCCATTTTTATAAAAGCGGGGAGTATTTTGCCTAGGTTGTTTTCCGAAAAATCAGCAACTAAATTGCTTTCAATTTATGATGTGCAATCATCGTTAAATCAACTTGATTCGGATTGGGTAATTAAAAAAGCTACCACACATTTTCATACAGGCATCAACAAAGCTTTTTTGAAATGGAGATATCAAGATTGTCCGGTGGCCAACTACGGAGCGGTTATTGTTCCTGGGGTTTTTGGTATTGTGTTTAGATTAAAAAAAGTGAATAAATTTATTGAGCTTCGTATTTGTGAATTGTGGTCAGAAAAAAATGGTGTAGAAAAACAGGTAAAACAAGCGTACAAAACATTAATTCGAAATATTCGTCCAGCTGTTGTGACATGTGGCATTTCGCCTTTATTTCAACATGAAAAAAATAATCCATTGGGATTCTTTGGCCCATTTAAAAAAGGGCCAACCATTACGTTGAAAACCTTGGCGAATAAAGAAATAAATGCGTTTAATCAATTTAAAAAATGGAACCCTTCAATGGGTTCAATAGAACTATTTTAACTAGATGGAAGTAATACTCGTTATATTGCTCGTTTTATTGATCAATGCCTATTTTGTAAAGGTAATGAACAGTAATTTCAAGGTTAAATCCGAAGGGTATCTTTGGTTATTATTTACAGTACATTTTATTTTAACCACCGCTTATATTCTTTATTCTTCATCATCAAGAAGCGATTCGTTTAATTATTACAACAAAACATTGTACGAAGAAGATTGGTTTTCATTTTTAAAATCTGGAACGAAATTTATCGGTTTTTTGGCATGGCCACTTTCCCGCACCCTTGGTTTAGGATATTATTCCGTAATGATTATTTTTTCATACATCGGTTATTTTGGCTCTGCATTTTTTTATTTAGTAGCTGTAGAAAATATTGAATTAAAGCCTGTTTGGGGAAGCTATACTCCTTTGGAATTGGTATTCTTATTGCCAAACGTACATTTCTGGACGTCATCGTTGGGCAAGGGAAGCGTTATTACATTTGCGATAGGATTGCTTGCCTTTGGACTGAGTAGAATCAATCGACGCATTCTTGCAACAATAATTGGTGCTATATTAATTTATATGGTTCGTCCCCATATTTTACTTGCAATTATATTGGCATCTGTAATAGGTTTGATTATAACCAGTGGCGGTTTAAAACCATTTTTCAAATGGTCGATCATTATCGTGTCTGTATTTTTATTTATTAATTTGAGTGGTAATGTTTTAAAGTTTACAGATACAGATACGTTGGATTTTACATCATCAACTACATTGAGTCATCGTACCTCAGAACTTTCAAAAGCTTCATCTGGAATTGATATTGGAAATTATAATTTCTTGTATAAATTATTTACGTTTTGGTTCCGTCCTTTGTTTTTTGATGGCTTGGGTTTATTGGGAATTTTGGCGTCATTTGAAAATTTATTGTGCTTAATTATGGCTTTTCAAATTATTAAATGGCACGTTAAAAGCTGGTCAGGCTGGAATGGATATTTTAAAATTTCATTATTTGCTTTTTTATTGGGGTCTGTAATTTTGGCGCAGATTACGGGTAATTTGGGCATCGCGCTTCGTCAAAAAGCACAATTGATGCCATTCTTTTTTATTTTATATTTAAAAGCACTTTCACTTAACCCGATTAACAAAAAAATCAGTAAGTTGTAGAAAAAATTGGCATGATGAATAACGGCATTTTTTCAATTTCATTAGATTTCGAACTCCATTGGGGCAGTTTCGAAACGATGAAAAAATTAAATGAAAAAAGTCGACGTTATTTTACAAATACTCGAAAAGTAATTCCTGAAATGTTGTCGTTATTTGAAAAAAGTGAGCTTCATGTAACTTGGGCAATTGTTGGCATGCTATATCTTAAAAATGCTAAAGAATGGAATGAAAATTTACCAAACCAAATCCCTTCTTTTAACAATCCAGAAGTGTCTGCTTACGAATGGGTGAAAAAAAACGGGTTTTCTTCAGAAAACGATTTGGAACATTTTGCTCCGGAATTAATTGATTTGATAAAAAATACCCCATATCAGGAAATTGGCACCCATACTTTTGCCCATTATTTTTGCTTAGAAAAAGGACAAAATAAAGATCAATTTAGAGAAGATATTAGAATGGCTTGCAAAGTTGCTGCTGAAAAAGGAATAGAAATCAAATCCCTTGTTTTTCCAAGAAATCAATTCAATAAAGATTATCTATCTATTTGTAAGGAATTTGGCATTACATCTGTAAGAACAAATCCGGCAATTTGGTATTGGTCATATGCTGCTGATTCTAGTTTATTGAAAAAAATATTTAGAACTGGGGATGCATATTTAAATTTTCAACCCATTAAAATGGTTAAGTTAAAAGACATTAATATAAGTCGAAATCCTTTACAATTGCCTGCTGCTCGATTATACAGACCATGGACTAAGAGATTTCCATTTCAAAATAAGCTTAAACTTAATAGAATACTAAATGAAATGACCGTGGCTGCAAAAAATAATGCGTATTATCATTTGTGGTGGCACCCCGAAAACTTCGGAACTCATCCAAATGAATGTATGCAAGAGTTAGCGCAAATCGCCAATCATTTTCATCACCTTAAAAGTAAATATGGAATGAAAAGTTTAACCATGCAAGAAACTACCGACATAATTTTACCAACATAAACCATCCTACCTAAAAATAGATAAATTCCAATGCCAAAATTAGTTCGTATAACCACTGTTCCCGTTTCATTGTTGGTTTTGTTGAAAGGACAAATGAAACACATGAGTGAGCATGGCTTTGAAGTAACCATGATTAGTAGCCCTGGAGTGGAAGTGCCTAAATTGTTGGAACAAGAAAAATGTGTGCACATACCGGTTGTGCTTACCCGAAAAATTACACCCTTTCAAGATTTAAAAAGTTTAATCCATCTTACCCGAATATTAATAAAAATAAAACCGGATATTGTACACACGCATACGCCAAAAGCTGGATTGATTGGATTGTGGGCTGCGAAGTTGGCAGGTGTGCCTATTCGGTTACACACTATAGCAGGTCTGCCTTGGGTTGAGTCATCAGGCATAAAGCGAAAAATTTTAATTTTTGTAGAAAAACTTACGGCATTTGCCGCTAGCGCAATTTTCCCCAATTCTTTTGTACAAAAGAAATTCATGGAATCGCTCAACATAGCAAATGACAAAATGAAAGTTTTGGGAAAAGGATCAAGCAATGGAATTAACACCGATCATTTTTCAATAAATGATGCCATACAACAAGCATCTTTAATTTTAAAAAGACAAGCCAAACTTCCAACAAATGCTTGGGTTTGGATTTTTGTAGGCCGGATTGTGAAAGATAAAGGCATTGCCGAATTGTTAGACGCGTTTAGTGAACTTAGTCAACATTTTCCAGAAGATCAACTTTGGATGGTTGGCGCTCCCGAACCAGAATTGGATCCATTGGAAGAAAAGCATCAGTTGTTGTTGAACAGTCATCCGCAAATTAAAAGCTGGGGTTTTCAGCAAGATATTAGGCCTTATTTAGCAGCAGCAAAAGTATTGACATTTCCAAGTTATAGAGAGGGATTTCCTAATGTTCCATTACAGGCCGGATCTATGGGATGCATGCTTTTACTCAGCGATATCAATGGTTGTAACGAAATAGTCGAAGACGGAATTGATGGCAAACTCGTTCAAACAAAAGACACTAAATTGTTATTAAATGCCATGATGGAAACAAGGTCAAATCCTGACGAAACAAATACTTTTGCAAAAAAAATTCAACAGAAAATAATAGATAATTATAACCAAAATACACTTTGGCAAATTATGCTAAAAGAGTATGAAACACGTTTGAAAAATGTATAATTCACCTCAAAATTCAAATGGTATTTATTCCAAAATAATCAAAAGAGGTATGGATTTTATGGTTGCCTTGATAGCCTTAATTGTATTGATGCCTGTTATGATGATTTTGATACTTTTACTTTTAGTTACAGGCCATAGAAAATTCTTTTTTGTTCAGCAAAGGGTTGGATATAAAGAGAAGCTTTTTTATTTAATAAAATTTAGAAGCATGACCGAAGCCAAAGACGGAAACGGGAATTTATTATCTGACGAAATCAGATTAACCGCTTTTGGAAAATGGATTCGCAAAACCTCATTAGATGAATTGCCTCAATTGTTTAATGTGCTAAAAGGGGATATGAGCATCATTGGTCCAAGGCCTTTGTTGATTCAATACTTGGATTTATATTCAGACGAACAAAGAAAACGGCATTGGGTTAGGCCCGGCATTTCGGGTTGGGCTCAGGTAAATGGAAGAAATGCCATCAGCTGGAATAAGAAATTTGAGCTCGATGTTTGGTACATGAACAACATAAACTTCCTTTTAGATTTTAAAATAATCTTCATGACCATAAAAAAAATCTTTGTCTCAGAAGGAATTAATCAAAACGGTCAAGCCACAGTGGAATCTTTCAACGGGAGTAATTAAATTATTATTATTTTTTAAAGAATAATAAATGCGTTTTCAATATGGACAATTGTTTTTTTATAAAAAAATTGAACTTATCTAATAAATGAAGGTTATCTTTCAATTAATTCTTTTATTTAATCTATTAATTTCAAATTAATAATTATCTTCGTAGAGATTAGGAGTTGTTAAAATTAGGGTAAAAATAATCATAAAAACGTGTCTAGAATTTGGTTGTCATCGCCTCATATGGGTGAGAATGAAAAAAAGTTTGTAGAAGAAGCGTTTTCTACGAATTGGGTTGCTCCATTAGGGCCTAACGTTGATTTTTTCGAAAAGCAATTATCTGAATACGTTGGAGTTAAAGCTGCGGTCTCATTAAATTCTGGTACTGCGGCCTTGCATTTGGCACTTTCATTATTGGATGTTAATAAAGGTGATCTTGTATTGTGTCAGAGTTTCACATTTGCAGCTTCTGCTTTTCCGATAATATATTGCGGCGCAGAACCTGTTTTTATAGATAGCGAAACAGATACTTGGAACATAGATCCACAATTGTTAGAAAAAGCCATTGAGGATCAATTACAAAAAGGGAAAAAAATTGCAGCCATAATTGTTGTTCATTTGTATGGAATGCCAGCCAAAATGAACGAATTGTTGTCGATTTCTGAAAAATACAGGATTCCAATTATTGAAGATGCAGCAGAAGCATTGGGAAGTAGCTACAATAACAAAGCTTGTGGAAGTTTTGGTAAAGCAGGGATTTTAAGTTTTAATGGAAATAAAATCATTACAACTAGTGGAGGCGGCGCGTTATTGAGCAATGATGAAAATTTAATTGCAAAAACAAGGCATGTTTCTGCTCAAGCAAAAGATCCCGCGCCTTATTATTTACATACCCAAATAGGGTACAATTATAGATTAAGCAATATATGCGCAGGAATAGGAAGAGGTCAAATGGAAGTATTGCCCCAAAGAATTGAAAAAAGACGAGCAATATTTGAACAATATAAAATCGGATTTTCAGGAGTAGAAGGGATATCTTTTTTAGAAGAGCCTAATGGTTTTTTTTCTAACAGGTGGCTAACTACCATTGTTTTTGATGAAAAATATTTTAAATTGGGTACAATAGAAACATTGCGCCAATACCTAGAAACCCTAAACATTGAAACAAGGCCACTGTGGAAACCATTGCATCAACAACCGGTTTTCTCAGATTGCAAATCATACAACAATGGAATTTCAGATAAATTGTTTGATACTGGACTTTGCTTGCCAAGCGGCTCAAACTTATCTGAATCAGTAATTGAAAATGTGATTAATGAAATAAAAAAACATTTAGGGATATAAAAATTAAATGCAAGAATCAAGAAAAAATATTATTAGACCTTCTCAACTGGTACTTATTGGTGATCAGTTGCTGGTCATGCTTGGTTTACTATCGGCAGTGTTAGCCAATTACCGTATTTTATCTATTAATGAATTCCCCGTTCACACCATAGTTTATCGATTGTTTTTTCATCTTGCTTTTGGCATTTTTGCTTGGGTAAGTTTTGGTATTTACAAAAAGGTAATTCGCTTTTTTAGTAGTAAAGATTATTTAATACTAACGTTTATCATTTTATTAATTCATGTTTTTAGCATAGCAATTGGCATATTTTTTTCCGAGAAAAATCAATTAAAACCTGAGATTTTTGTCATTAGCTTTTTTATTACTACGTGTTATATTATAGGAACGAGATTAATCATTAGTTATCTTTATTTTCATTATCGCAGAACAAAATCTGTAAATCAACCCAAAAGATTGTTGATTTATGGTGCAGGCGAAATGGGTGTTTTTCTCAAAAAATCAATAAATAGCTTATATCAGAATGAATATAATGTTATCGGGTTTTTGGATGATGACACGAAAAAAATCGGTCGTTTTATTGGCGGCATTCGGGTTTTTTCTGCATCAAATGAGTTGGGTGTTATTATAGATAAATACAACATTACAGATGTTGTAATTGCCAACAAATCAATTTTGCCAGCAAGAAAAGCTAAATTTCTAGAAGATATTTTACCATATAATTTGAAGTTAAAAGAATTGTCTTCTGTTCAATCTTTATTTGACAATAGTTTTAAATTTGAAAGGTTGGCATCAATTGAAATTGGCGATTTGATGAACAGAAAGCAAATTGAACTGTATGACGAGCATGTTGCAGATAGTTTGAAAAATAAAACAATTTTGGTAACAGGAGCAGCAGGTTCTATTGGCAGCGAAATTGTACGTAAATTGTCAGAACATGATGCAACATTGATTATTTGTGTGGATTTTTCGGAAAGCGCATTGTATGATTTAGAACAAGAATTAAAACGCAAACATCCATTAGTTCAATATAAATTTATCTTAACAGATATTCGCAATGAAGAATTGATGGATAGAATTTTTGAGCAATTTAGGCCCAATTTTGTTTATCATGCAGCTGCATACAAGCACGTTCCATTAATGGAAGAATTTCCATGGGAAGCCATTCAAACAAATGTGTATGGAACACTTAGTATTGTAAATAAATCGAATTTATTTAATGTAGAAAAGTTTGTTTTCATTTCGTCTGACAAAGCCGTTAACCCAACAAGTGTAATGGGGGCAACAAAACGTCTTGCCGAAAAAATAGTACAAGCAGCAGCTAATAATAATAACAATACTTCCTTCGTTATTACTAGATTTGGAAATGTGTTGGGTTCAAACGGATCAGTTGTTCCATTGTTTAAAAAGCAAATAAAAGCCGGAGGCCCTGTTACAGTTACACATCCCGAAATGATTAGGTATTTCATGACAATTGCCGAAGCTTGCCAATTGGTTTTGGAAGCGTCAGTAATGGCTGAAGGCGGGGAGGTTTTTGTTTTTGATATGGGTGAACCGGTGAAAATTGTAGATTTAGCAAAAAATATGATTCGGTTGGCTGGGTTTATTCCTGATCAAGATATAAAAATTCAGTTTATTGGGCAAAGACCAGGTGAGAAATTATACGAGGAAGTGTTTGCAAAAGATGAAAAAATGAAAGAAACCCATCATGAAAAAATCATGATAAGTGCCGAAAATAAAGTAATTCAATCTGATGCAGATTTAATCATTCAAAAATTAAAATCATTAGAAGGGTTTTACGAACCAGAATTATTTAGAGATTTAATCAGAGAGCTTTTACCCGAATTTAATTCTGTTAAAGGCAATCCGCAAAACAAAAATCATTTAGCAGGCAATAACATAAATCAATATAAATTTCAAAATTAATCAATGAAAAAAATAAAAATTATGAAAAGTCAGAAATTTCTGATCGTGGTTCTTTTCCTGATCTCATTTAATGCAATAGGACAAAATGCTCGATTCTCTCAAATTTGGTCTGCACCAATTCAGTTTAATCCAGCATTAACAGGTAGGTTTGATGGTCGAGTTCGTGTATCTGGGTTATCAAGTTGGCAAAACGCCATTGCACAAGATTCTTTTGTTTCTAAATCAACCGTTTACATGAATCATCAAAATGTGAGTATTGATGTTAAACTTGGAAAATACAGAAGTAGTGGAGATGAAAACCCTCAAAATCAAATGGCTAATGAAAATGCAGAAGCTGGTAAAGATAAATCTGGCAACAAGAAAAAAATCACGGGATACTGGGGAACTGGTTTTAATTATTACGCATATGGGCATGAAACATCTCCAATAAAAGCAACTTTCTATTCATTGTCTGTTGCACGTCATTTTTACACCAAATCCAACAGAATATTTGGTTTCGGAGTGCAGTTCACGAATGCTATTGGTGTTTTAGATGAGAGTAAAGGAAAAGCCTTCAACAAAGAAATTACTGGAGGCGCATTTCGCTATCCCTATAAATATGGAACTGTAGAAAGATCAGGTACTACAGATTACCGAGATGTAAATATTGGAGCCTACTATGGAAGAGTTACAGAATCAGTGATGTTTGAATTGGGTGGAGCAATGCACCATTTGTTTTATCCAGAATATGATGCAAGTAGTGTAGAAGATAATGATAAACCATCTTTAAGGCACAGAGTAACTGCTCATTCAATAATCCGTGTTCGATTAAATGAAAAATGGGGAATTGTTCAAAAAAATATGTTTTGGAAAGAAGGCTTATATTATCGCAGCAGAAATACAGACGATAATCTAGAAATTACCGCTTTCTGGGCAGGATTAGAATTTTATAGAACTGAACCAAAAGGTAAGATCAATCCCAACTTTGGTTTTTACACACGTAATTTCCAAACAATGATGCCTTATTTGAATTTAACCTGCGGAAGAAATATTAATATAAGATACTCTTATGAGCATCCGATCAATTCAATCAAATTCCCAGCATATAGTGCAAAAAGAAATGAAGTGTCATTAATTGTTACTGCTGGTCGTCAAACCAATCCGGGAACTAGATTTTATAAAAAATTAAATTTCTGGTAGTATAAATGTTTTCAAAAAAAAATACCTCGTACTCAAATAAAATTATCATGAAAAAAATACTTTTCTTCTCGATCATTGTTTTAGCTAGTGTAAATATAATTGCACAAAAAAATGTAGAAGTTCTTGGAAATAACATTAATTCTGCATCTGCTGAACTCAGGCCTACCATATCTTTTGATGGGAAAAAATTGTATTATATCGTTGAAGGGAATTCAATGGAGGAATCGAAATCTAAAAAGTTGGGACAAACTGTTTGGTTTTCGGAATTAGATGCAAAAAACGATTGGGGTAAAGCAGTAAAATGCACAACGCCAATAAACGGACAATTAGAAAATGCAGTTTTTTGGATTTCACCAGATGGTAATACCGTTTTAATAAGAGGGGCGTATCAAAATGGCAAGTTATCTGGCAAAGGATTTTCTTTAAGTACAAAAACGAATGGTGTTTGGGGAGAGCCTAAAAAAATAAATATTTCAGGATATGCAGGTATGTCAATTGATGTTTATTCTGGAGCATCTATGAGCACTGATGGAAAAGTGTTGTTCCTTTATTTTTCTGAAGAAAAAAACAATGATAACAATGATATCTATATCAGCAAAAATATAGAAGGGAATAATTGGTCAGCCCCTGTAAAAGTAACCATGTTGAGTAACGATGATGATGATGAAATTTCTCCTTTTATTGCAGCTGATAATACCACATTGTATTTTTCAAGCAATAGAAAAGGTGGGCTTGGTGGACATGATATTTGGATGGCAAAAAGATTGGATGATACATGGTTAAAATGGAGCAATCCGATTAACTTGGGGGATTCAGTAAATTCAGAAAAATGGGAGGCCTATTTTTCTACAGATGCAGTTGGAGAGGTTGGTTATTTCTCTACAAATAAAAATTCGCTTCGAGAAACGGATATTGCAAAAGTAAAACTCAATAAATGGCAACAAGCTAAATTGTTTGTGCAATTTAAAGGTAAAATGGTAGATGCAAAATCAAATAATGTTGATGCCACAATAACCTACGACGTAATTTCTGAGGAAGGGGTAAAAACAGAAACTATTCCTGTAACAAATGGCAGCTATAGTATTTCACTGCCTTATGGTAAAAAGTATTCAATCAAATCAAAAGTAGAAAATTATTTTGAAGTAAAAGACACGTTAGATTTAATGGTTGCTGAATTAATTAATGAAGTAAACCGTGATTATTATTTGGTGTCTGAAATTGCAATCAAAGATGATAAGGATTCTTTAAATGGCAATATTGTAGAAGGCAAAAGAATCAATATTGATGATAATTTCACCGATTTAAAACAGGGTGAAATACTGGTGGCCAAAAATATATTATTTGACTTTGGAAAATCTGTTTTGCGTGATGATGCATACGTAGAATTGGATAAAATTGTTCGAATGATGCGTGCAAATCCAAAAATGAGAATAGAATTATCGGCACATACAGATGATATTGGAGATGAAGCAAGAAACCAGGAGGTGTCCGATGACAGAGCAGCTGCTGCAAAACAGTATTTAATGTCTAAAAAAATTGAAGGCGATAGAATAACAGCAATAGGCTTTGGCAAAAAGAATCCAATTGCTTCAAATGAAACTGAAGAAGGTCGTCAAAAAAATAGAAGGGTAGAGTTTAAAATACTTGAAAAGTAATAAATTCAAAAAACTCAATCATTTAAAAAAGACATTCAAGAAATTGGATGTCTTTTTTTTTGGATGCAGGAAGTTAGATACCGATACGTGATGTTGTAAACTAGATAAAATTTCGTTCCGTTTTGAGCTGTCAACCCCAAACCCCAAACATATAGGTCTAATATTTGAAAGAAATTTCCAACCTTTTGAACGCATTGAACTTATTGAACCTCTTGAATATCGAAATCTACCCCAATTTCAAGGCGATTGGTAATTCGAAAACAAATGTAGAACCCACATCAACAGTGCTCCTTACATGAATCGATTGATTGTGTGCCTCAATAATGTGTTTGCAAATAGAAAGACCTAGTCCACTTCCTCCGACCTTTCTAGTACGTGCCGAATCTGTACGATAAAATCTTTCGAAAATTCTTGAACGGTGCTCTTCTGCTATGCCATAACCATCGTCCGTTATTTCAACCAAAATCTTTTTACCTTCTACAATATAAAATCCTGCTTCTATTACCCCATTTGATTTGCCGTATTTTATGGCATTATCAACCAGGTTAATCAATACTTGCCTAATCTTCTCTTTATCAGCATGCACATTTAATGGCAATTCGCAACCCCTTTTAATGGTCAATGAAATTTTTTTGTCCGAAGCCTTCAAATAAAGAGAATCATAAACCTCTTTTATTAAATTTTGTATGGTGAAATTCACTAAAGTTAATTTCAATTCACCGCTTTCTAATTTGGATATTTCGTCTAAGTCGTCTACTAAATTCACCAATCGATCGATGTTCTTTGAGGTGTTTTCTAAGAATTTCACATTGACATCAGGATTGCTTAAAGCACCACTGAGTAATGTTTCCACATACCCTTGAATGGAGAAAATAGGTGTTTTTAGTTCATGGCTTAAATTTTGTAAAAACTCCCGTCTAAATGCTTCGTTTTCATGCAGTTTCTCAATTTCATTTTTCCGCTGATCTGCCCAATTTTGAACATCAATTCTCACCTCTTCAATACTTTTTTGAGGGAGTAAATTTTTATAATAAAATTCTTCTCTTTTCGAAGCTTTAGTTTGAGAGATTAATTTGTAAATCAGTTTGATTTGTCGGTAAATAAAAACTTTTACAACATATCTTATCAAAA
>CALQKL020000016.1 GCA_943331145.2 Chitinophaga pinensis | reverse complement strand
AAACCTCATCAATGCGCAAACTGCTTGGGATATCACAAAAGGAGACTCCAATGTTGTTATAGCAATTACAGACCAATCCTACAATCCTAATCATTCTGAATTGTTGGGTAAGTATGCTTATATCAATGCGGGCACAGCTACAACGACACATGGAAATGCAGTTGCCATTTTAGCAGCGGGTAAAACAAACAACAATAATGGCTTAAGTTCTATTGGATACAATTGCAAACTTGCATTATACTTAATGAATTATAATGAAGTTTTAAATGCTGCTTATGCAGGGGCTAAAGTAATCAACATGAGTTGGAGTGCAGGTTGCTATTATAACTATTATGCCGAACAAGCCATAAATGAAGCTTATGGAGTTGGCGCTTTTTTGGTTGCGGCTGCTGGAAATGGCAATACATGTTCAAACCCTGCTGCATATGTTTACCCTGCTGCATATGATAATGTTTTTTCTGTTACAAGTATTGGTCCATTTGATAATCACATGAAGATTCTAAATGATCCTACATCTACACATCAACACAATGATAAGGTAGATTTAAGTGCTCCTGGTTACGATGTAGCCATAAACCCAGCTGAAAATTGGTACCTTAATAGTTCAGGAACAAGCTATGCAGCGCCCATAGTTAGTGGCACAGTTGGTTTGATGCTGAGTGTAAACCCTTGTTTAAGTCGAAAAGATATTGATACCATTTTAAAAATCTCTTCCGTAAATATTGATTCATTAAACCCAACTTACATTGGACTAATTGGTGCAGGACGTTTGAATGCACAAGCCGCAGTTCAATTGGCATCAGGATGGGCAAGTCAGCCAATGAGTGTAACATCTCAGCCAATTGGTGTTTCTATTGCTTTGGGTGGAAATGCACAGTTTTCAGTTTCTTCTACCAGCTCATTCCCAGTATATCAATGGCAAATAGACTCAAGCGGAATCTTTGTAAACCTCACAAATAACAACAATTATAGCGGCGTAAACACTTCAACTTTAACGGTTAGTAATGCCCCTCAATCTTTAAATAATGCACAATATCGTTGTATCATGACATCGGGTTACTGCCAAGCAATAACTAATGCAGCAACATTAGTTGTAAGTAGCGGCATCTTACCCGAAGATCCAGGTGCTATTCATGCGGATACCTTGGTGTGCTTTGGAGATACCGTACAAATTGCAATCAATCCCGTAAATTTTGCAACTGGATATAATTGGACAATCAATGGCAATGTGAATATTATTAGTGGTGCAAATACCAATTCAATAACCATCCAAATATTTGATACTATAGCGGGCATCAGCGTAACGCCTTTTAATTCTTTTGGTTCTTCAAACAGCTCATCAATAAATATAGCAACAATTCCTTTGCCGACAGGTTTTTTATCCGGCAATCCCAGTGTTTGTCCGGGTAATGGAGCTACATTAACAATGAATGTTACAGGGCAAGGACCATGGTTTGGCACAATCAATGATTCGATATCATTTTCTGGCACATCAAATCCTTTTCAAATAATTGTTTATCCCGACTCAACAACAGTTTATAATCTACAAGTACTATACACCTTGGATGGATGTAATGCATATCCAGATTATTTATCAAGCTCAGCATCAGTAACGGTTTTGCCTTATAATAGAGATACCATTCATACAACGATTTGTACCAGTCAACTACCTTTTCAATGGAACGGAATTAACTTTACAAACACGGGATATTATTCTGATACCATTAGCAATTCTGTGGGCTGCGATTCAATAATCACGCTTCATCTTACAGTTATAAATGGCAATCCTCCAGCAGCACCATTATCCATAACGCAAACGCTTGTTAATAATACTTGCTTCGCTAGAGTTTATCGATACACAGCATCAATAACCAACAATGCTCAAGGATATAAATGGATTATTCCAACTTCTTGTGGAGGTGTATCTTCTGTAATCGTTGATTCAGGTGATATCAATGTTTCGAGGGTAATTCGGTTAAAATATTTTAGCAATAATGCGGCTTTCAATACTGATAGCATTAAAGTTAGTGCATATAATAGTTGCGGTATTAGTCCGTACAAACGTGCCGTATTAATCAATACCTTATTGAGTCCACCATTACCTCCTACAAGCATCATCGCAACACCTTTAATTACCAATGTTTGTGGGGAAAGAAAAATTAGATACACAGCGCCTAACTTACCTGTTGGAACTGCGAATATTGCAGCAGCAACAGGATATTTATGGTCGTTCACAAGTCCAACACCATTATTAGCTCAATTGGATTCTGGAACATTTACTTCTAAAATAATCGTGGTTAAATATGTAAGTAATAATGCCGCTGCTGCTGGTGATAGCATTATTTTGAACTATACTTCAGCATGTGGCAACAGCATAAAAAAATCATTGAAAATTAATCTAGCTGCTTTAAATGCGCCTGCTGCACCAACTTCAATAACGATAACACCATTAAACACAAATATTTGTGGACAAAGAACCTATAGATGTACAATGCCTATAATGCCGAATGCAACCACAACAAATGGAGCAGCTACTGGATATTTGTGGACCTTAACAGGAAATGTGGCAGCATATAGTGTAATTGATTCGGGAAGTTTGACATCGAGAATTATGGTATTGAAATATACAGACAACAATGCAACATTTGTTGGAGATAGTTTAAAAGCTCAATACAATAGCAATTGTGGACTCAGTAATTTTAAAGCGGTAAAATTTTCTGTGCCAAAAATTAGTCCTCCATTGTCACCATCAGCAATTACAATAACGCCTCTAAGTATTGGAACATGTGGAGCTAAAGTTTACAGGTATGCTATGCCGTTAGTTACAGCTGGAACAACAAGTAATGCAGCTGCAACAGGGTATGCGTGGGAATTTATAGGAAATCTATCTGCAAATGCAATTATAGATTCAGGCACATTAAACAGTAGAATTATAAGAATGAAGTTTATAAATAATAATGCCGCTGCAGTTGGTGATAGTGTAAGGGCTTACTACTTATCAACTTGTGGAAATGGCAGTGTCAAATCTACCAAACTCAACAACGCCAACTTAACGGCACCGTCAATGCCAACGAGTATTGGTATCACTTTGGTGAATGATGTATGTGGCAATAGAGTTTATCGTTACAGTGCTCCTGTACTCCCAAATTCAACAACTACAGCAATGGCAGCAACAGGTTATGAATGGATTTTACCAACAGGATCTGCAATAGCTACATCTGCAGCTTTGGATTCAGGTGATTTGACCGGAGCGAATGCTAGATATATTAAATTGAAATTTAGCAACAATGGAGCAGCAGCCAATACAGACAGCATAAGATTGAGATATACATCTGGATGTGGCAATAGCTCAACTAAAGCACAGAAATTATCGAATGTAGCGATATCAACTTTATCAACACCAACAATGTTAACGGGTATAACAAGTATCTGTTCAATTGTAGGAACAACAACTGCTACGAGATATACCACTTCAACTTTAAGTGGGGCAATAAGTTATTTATGGACCTTACCCGCTGGGGCAATTTTAGATAGTGGAAGCAATGGATTAAAAATTAAAGTTCGGTTTATAACTGCTGGCGCAAATGACAGCATCTATGTACAAGGTGTTGGCACAAATGGATGCGCAGGCGGAAAGAAAGTGCTAAAATTGGTAACAACAAATTGCTATACATTACCAACATCAAAATTGGCAAATTCAATGGAGGAAAAAGGAAAAGATCTTGACGCTTATATTTATCCGAATCCAACGATGAGTGCATTTCAATTGATTGTAAAATCTTCTAAACAATCTAAAATAGTAAAGGCAAGAATATTAGATACACAAGGAAGACAAATCAAAACATTAACCTTCTACTCCAATGAAATCGTTTCTTTTGGAAATGAGTTGCGCTCAGGATTGTATTTAGTGGAAGTGATAGAAGGTGATAATGTAAAAATGAGGAAGGTGGTGAAGTATTAGCTTTTGGCAAATAACAAATAAGGAATTAAAAATAAGGAATAAGGAAGTGGACACACTTTGATGATTGGTGATAACGCCAACATCGGCAGACAGAAACCACCAACCTTTTTGTACATTTTTATTTCGCGCAAAGCTCGCAAGGAAGCAAAGACGCTAGGAAATAAGGAATAAGAAACTAAAAATAATAAATAAGGAAGTGGACACACTTTGATGATTGGAGATAACACCAACATCGGCAGACAAAAACCCCCAACCTTTTGAACGCATTGAACATATTGAACCTTTTGAACCTTTTGAACCAAACCTCACAAACCTCATAAACCTCCCAAACCCCTATAACCTCCCAAACCTCTTTAAAAACCATTTTTAAAAAAACCTAATGCTTTTCTTACCTTTACAGCCGAAAAAAAGGAATTATCATGAGTGAAACAGCAACTATTGCGCCATTAACAGCTAAAGATTTTGCAACAGACCAAGAAGTGCGTTGGTGTCCGGGATGTGGCGATTACTCGATTTTGGCACAAGTTCAAAAAGTAATGCCCACGTTAGGTATCCCAAGAGAAAACATAGTAATCATTTCAGGTATTGGCTGTAGCAGTCGTTTTCCATATTACATGAATACATATGGTATGCATAGCATCCATGGAAGAGCAACAGCAGTGGCTAGTGGATTGAAAGCGGCTCGTCCAGAATTGAGTGTGTGGATTGTTACTGGTGATGGTGATGGATTGAGCATTGGCGGAAATCATACGATACATTTATTGCGTAGAAATTTTGATGTAAACATTTTGTTGTTCAACAACCAAATTTATGGACTAACCAAAGGACAATATTCGCCTACATCAGAAGAAAAGAAAATTACCAAGAGTACACCATTTGGAAGTATTGATCATCCGTTTAATCCATTGGCATTGGCGATGGGAGCAGATGGAAGTTTCATTGCGCGTTCTATGGATAGAGACCCTAAACATTTACAAGCGATGTTGCTCAGAGCGAATGCACATAGAGGCGCATCTTTTTTAGAAATCTATCAGAATTGCAACATATTTAATGATGGCGCTTTTGAAGTGTTTACCGAAAAAGGCAGCAAAATGGAAGAAGCCATTTTCTTAGAACAAGGCAAGCCATTAATTTTTGGTGCAACTCAAAATAAAGGCATAAAATTAGATGGGTTTAAGCCTGTTGTGGTTGAATTAACCGAAGGAGCTTCTACCGATGACTTGTGGATACACGATGAAAAAGATTTTTATAAAGCACAAATTTTAGTGCGCATGTTTGATGACCCAACTTTACAAGGTCATTTACCACGTCCATTTGGCGTATTCTACGAAACCGAAAGGGCTTGTTACGAAGACATCATGACGATGCAAATTGAAGAGTTAATCATACAAAAAGGCAAAGGCGATTTGGATAAATTGTTGAGAGGTAGTGAAACATGGACGATTGATTAACGGCCTCCCCTAGCCCCTCCGAGGGAGGGGAAATTTAGTTCGAGGAGTTTGTGAAATTTTTATAGTTGTATAAAATGGCGGCGGTTTCCTAACCGGTGTCAAAAAAAGGGTTTTGGACTACGTCCTAATTTACAATTACAGACGTAGTCTGTATCGCTTTAATTAAGGCCGGTTAGGAAACCGGCGCTAGTCATTTTATTTTACACTAATTTAGCACCCAACAAAAACAATTAATCAATCTTCCATTTTGAACCTCAAAAAAATTGTTGTGATCGGGCCCGAATCTACAGGCAAGAGCTGGCTTTGTGAAAATCTGGCTGCTCACTACAATACACATTGGGTTAAAGAATATGCACGAGAATTTTTACTGACAAACGGAAACACATATACGCCAAATGATCTCGAACTTATTGCAAAAGGACAAATCGATGCTGAGAACAAATTAGCTGATAAAATTCAAAATAGTATTGATGCTGCTGATACCATCAAGCCGTTATTTATCGATACCGATTTCTATGTGATGAAAGTGTGGAGCGAATTTGTTTTTAATCAATGCAGCTTTAATATTTTAAACGGCATCGTAAACCATCATTACGATTTATATCTATTGTGTAAACCAGATATAACTTGGGTTGCCGACGAATTAAGAGAATACCCGGATTTAATGACTAGAGAAAAATTATACCACCATTACAAAGACATTATGGTTAATCAATCCGTTCCTTGGATTGAAATTAATGGCAATTTTGAAAATAGACTTCAATTGGCAATTGATGCCGTTAATCAATTACTTCAATAGTGATTGTATTTGTTCATCGCCTGATAAATTATTCATTTGCTGGATGATTCTTGGCGCACGTTTATTTACATATCTAGATGTAGGAACTACGGAAAACTTTTTTGGATTGGGTAAACAAGCTGCTATCATGGCTGCTTCTCGTTGCGTTAAATTGGCTGCATCTTTTTTAAAATATTTACGTGCCGCCGCCTGAACCCCAAAAATACCCGGTCCCATCTCCGCCACATTTAAATACGTTTCCAATATCCGCTCCTTGCCCCATATCATCTCTATCATAAACGTAAAATAAACCTCTAGCCCTTTTCTGAAAAAACCACCATGTTGCCATAAAAAAACATTCTTAGCCGTTTGTTGACTAATCGTACTCGCACCTCTGGTTTTTTCGGGATGCTTTTCGTTGTACTTTATTGCTTTTTTTATTGCCTTTATATCAAATCCATCATGCTCTGCAAACAATTGATCTTCTGAAGCCATTACCGCCAATTTAATATTTCTACCCATATCATCATATCCAATGTAATCACGCTTTAATCCTTCCCCTTCAAATGAATTTACAATTTGTGTAATGGTAATTGGCGGGTCCACCCACTTACATAAAATGATGTAAACAAGATGTATTACAAAAAGCCAAAGTAGAATTTTTTTAATTTGATGTAAACAACCTTTTGATTCTTTTTTGGACATCAGATTTTGAATTTATTTTGAAGAAGTATACAACACATTTATCATTAACGCAACTCCAAATGCAACAAACAGAAGACCTGAAATGATATTGATGTAATGCATATTTCTTTCGGTTAAACTTTTTTTGAGCTTACCTGCTAGGTTTATTTTTGCTATGTCTGCCAAAATATTTATCGTTAAACAAATGGAGAATATAGCTAGTTTTTCATTTATGGGTTGGCCAATTGATTTGGTAGATGCCGCAAGCCATAGGGCGATAACACTAGGATTTAACGTATTTATTAAAAAACCAGTTATTAGTAACTTAATGTTGGTTGTACTTGATATACGTACTCCCGCCTCTAGTTTTTCGTCTTTTTTATACCGCTTAAAAAATAAATAAAATACACCTAACCCAATTAAAAATATTCCTCCAATTACACCAATTGATTTTTTATACTCAATCAAACGACCCATAAATTCTCCAAAAAAATTAGCCAATAAAACCATTATTAAATCGCTTAGCCAAACACCAGCAATAAAATAAAAGGCAGATTTTATGCCATAATTAATTCGAAGTTTGATAATGGTAAATACAACAGGACCTACCGAAAAAACCAATGCCAAACCCAATATCAATCCAGATATTATTGCATCTGTCATGGTTTTTAATTATTAAATTGTAAAAATTACTTTACCGCAATATTTTGCAAAAACTGATTCCACTCTTCAAACATTTTTCCTTTCATTACCCTTGGAAACTTGTGCTGTCCACCTATCTTTCCTTTATGTTGCATGAAATCCATAAATACATGTTCGGGCAAAACCTTTACCTGCATTGATTTCAAAGCGTGTTTTCTTTCAACTTCGTAATCATCATTTAATGATTTTAATTTTTCATCTATGATAGAGGCCAGTTTAATTTCATCAACAACATCATCACAAGCCACATACCACTGATGTCCAAAGAAATTTCCATATGGTACACCAGCAACTGTAAATTCAGAAATGGTAATATTTAATGTTTCACTGGCTAATAAAATAGCCTTATTCATATTATCTACACTCAAATGCTCACCCACTAAACTTAAAAAATGCTTTGTTCTTCCCGTTATAATAATTTCGCTTTTCTCTTTATCTATCAAACGCACCGTATCTCCAATGGCATATCGCCATGTTCCTGCATTGGTGCTAATTAAAATAGCGTAATCCTTATTCTCTTCAATTTCATGAATCATAAACGCCTTAGGATCGTCAATAATATTTCCGTCGCTATCAAAATTGTGATCATCAAATGGCACAAACTCAAAAAAGATATTGTTGTTTAAATTCAAGTGCATTCCTTTAGTATCCTGACGACTCTGATAGGCTAAAAATCCTTCGCTTGCTAAATACGTCTCTATGTAAGTGATAGGCTTCCCCATCAATTTTTCAAAACCTTTTTTATATGGCTCCATTGCTACACCTCCATGCACATAAAATGCCAAGTTTGGCCACATATCATGAATGTTGTTGAGCTTATATTTTTCAATGATTTTTTCAATACACAACTGTAACCATGCCGGCACGCCAATGATAAATCCAATGTCCCAATTCGGAGCCATTTCCACAATCTCATCCAGTTTTTTTGCCCAATCTTTTTCTTTCGCAATTTTTTTACCCGGTTTGTACAATCCCAAACCTTGAAACCAAAATGGAATATTTTTTTGTTGGATGCCGCTCAAATCGCCTGCATAATAGGTAGGCCCTTTTTGGAGTTGTGTACTACCCCCAAGCATTAACCATCCCCTGCCAATGGCACTTTTAGGTACGTTTTCGTACTTTGATAAACTTACCAATTGCTTCAAACTTGTAATGGTATTGCTTCTTATAAGTTCTTTTGTAACAGGAATGTATTTACTAGACGCCTCGCTGGTGCCACTGCTTAGCGCAAAAAATTTTATTACCCCTGGCCAACAAACATCTGGCGTTCCTTCCAATGTTTTATGCCACCAAGCCTTGTAAAGTTTATCGTAATTATAGGTAGGTACGAGCTGTTGAAACTTTTTTCCGGGATGTTTACTTAATAAAATATCATCAAAATGATACTCTTGTCCAAATTGAGTAAACCGCGCCTTTTTCAACAATTTTTTCAATACCTTAATTTGCTGACTTCTTGGATCCCTTGGTGGAATATTAAAAGCTCTAGCAATTGATTTTGGTATTGTAATGTCAAATATTGCCATTCATTTATCTGATTAATTAACAACAAATATAATTATTGAACACCTATTTTCTTGTTTAAATTTATTCAGATAGATTATCCCATTAATTTTTATAAATCTATTGTGCCCAATGTTGTTAAAAATAATTACGTTTGCGATTCATTTTGTTCTTATTCTAAAAAGAATTTTCATTTAATAAAAACCAAAAATTATGTTTAAAAAATTATGCTTATCCATTTTTATGATTGCCACATTACTATCGGCTCGTGCAGACGAAGGGATGTGGTTGCCAATGTTGTTGGGAAAACAAGTGTACAACGACATGGTAAAAAGAGGATTAAAACTGACTAAAGAGCAACTTTATTCTATTAATAAATCATCATTGAAAGATGCCATTATTATTTTTGGTAGAGGTTGTACAGGCGAAATCGTTAGCAATCAAGGTTTGATTTTCACCAATCACCATTGCGGTTACGAAGCTATTGCCAATGCAAGTAGCGTTGACCACAATTATTTAAGAGATGGATTTTATGCTTTTAATAAAGATCAAGAACTTAAATCAGAATTAACGGTTCAGTTTTTAGAAAAAATTGTTGATGTTACCGCTGAAGTTGAAGCGGCTGTTAAAGGTTTAGCTTGGGCTGATCGCGTTAAAAAAATGCCTGAAGTGTACAAAACAATTGCGGATAAAGTTGCGGATAAAGAAAATGGCATTTCTGGTAGAGTGTACAGCATGTTTAAAGACAATCAATACATCATGTATGTATACAAAACTTACAAAGACATTCGCCTTGTAGGTACACCTCCAGAAAGCATTGGAAAATTTGGCGGAGATACAGACAATTGGGAATGGCCACGTCATACCGGAGATTTTTCTGTGTTTAGAGTGTATGCTTCTAAAGATGGCAAACCAACTGAATTCAGTAAAGACAACGTGCCTTTAAAACCTAAACATTTTTTACCAGTTAGCATCAAAGGAATTAATAATGGTGATTACGCAATGATATACGGTTATCCAGGTGGTACCAATCGTTACGAAACCAGCTTTGGCATTAAACTAAAAAATGACATTGAAAATCCTGCTTTAGTTGCACTTAGAGACATGCGTTTGAAATACATGCACGAACAAATGATTAAAGATCCTGCAGTAAAATTAAAATTGGCTTCTAGTTATGCTGGAATCGCTAACTACTGGAAATTCTTTGATGGTGAAACCAAGCAATTGATCAAATTCAACACATACGGCCAAAAACAAAAATTCGAAAATGAATTTACAAGTTGGGCAAAAGGAAAGCCAGAATTTGAAAATATTTTTGCTGATTACGAAAAGAACTACAACACTTGGACTCCTTTCAGCAAACACCGTCAGTATTTAAATGAAGGCATCAAAGGTTCTCCATTAATGGCTTTTGCGAGTAATTTAATGTCGTTGGAAGCTACCTTAATTAAAGCTGGTGCTACTGCTGAAGAAATTAAAAAAGCAGTTACAGCTGCAGATGCCGCTCGTAAAGATTTTATCAATGGTGAAGATTTGCCGAGCGACAAACTTATTTTAGCTGCCGCTGCTAAAGCATTTTATACAGACATCGATAAAAGTCAACAGCCTGCTAATGTTTTTGAAAAAATTGCTGCTTATGGTGATTTAAATGATGAAGCTACTTTTAAAAAATGGGCTTTAGATGTGTTTGCAAAAACAATGATTTTAAATGATGATAAATGGAACGCTTTCGTTGCTAATCCTTCTACTGTTGGATTGCAAGATGATCCCGCTTTTGATTTCGCTGCAGCTTTTGCTAAAAACTACACCTCAAAATATGCACCGATTTACATGGCTTTTGTTAACAAAAACAATGAACTTGGTCGTGCTTATTTAAAAGGAATTATGCAAAGAGATACCGCAGCTGCTGCTAAAATGTATCCTGATGCTAATTTTAGCATGCGCGTTAGTTTTGGAAACGTTAAAAGCTATAAACCAAAAGATGCAGTTGCTTACGATTTTGTAACTACTTCTAAAGGTTTAATGGAAAAATATAAAGAAGGCGATTATGAATTTGACCTTCCTGCAAAACAAGTAGAACTGCTTAAAAAGAGAGATTTTGGTCAATACATCGATAAAAAAAGAAACGACTTAGTTATCGGTTTTATTACCACAAATGACATCACCGGCGGTAACAGTGGAAGCCCGGTTATTGATGGAAACGGAAATTTAATTGGTCTTGCTTTCGATGGCAACTACGAAGCGTTAAGCCACAAAATTGCTTTTGATAAAGATTTAAACCGAACCATTTGTGTGGATGTTCGTTACGTATTATGGTGCATCGATAAATTTGGTGGTGCCAAAAACTTAATTGATGAAATAAATCCTATTAAATAATTTATACGAATTCATTTTTTAAAAAGCGCTTTCAATTTGAAGGCGCTTTTTTATATCATACCATTTACCCTTTTTAATATTCATAAAGACCAAACAAATATTTTATATTGCAGCAAATTAAAAATCATGCTTAAATCAATGACCGGTTTTGGGAGAGCAGAGCAAACTGTAGGCGACAAAACATACATTGTAGAAATTAAAGCGCTAAACGGAAAACAGTTTGAGCTTCAATTGAAACTACCACCATTGTTGAAATCTTTTGAGTTCGACATTAGAAATAACTTACAAGAAAAATTGGTTAGAGGAACTATCGATTGCTTTATTATTGTAAAACAAAATGGTGCTTCTAAACCCGTAATCATCAATACCGATTTAATTAAAGCCTACTACCAACAAATCGATCAACTCGCTACAGAACTCAGCATTGATACCAACTCCGTTTTAAGTGCATTGCTTCGATTACCGGAAGTAGTTAGTCCAAGCACAGATGTAATGAATGATGCTGATTTTGCTGCATTTAATTTGGTTTTAAACGAAGCCATTCAAGCATTAGACAAACATAGAATTGAAGAAGGGCAATCAATCGAAAAAGATTTATTGGGTAGAATTGCTAAAATTCATGATCAAGAAGCTGAAATATTAAAGTTTGAACCCAACAGAAAAACCAGAATCGTTACAGAAATAAATCAATTGTTGGACAAACATGTTGGTCAGGAAAACATCGACAAAAACAGATTGGAACAAGAACTGATTTACTACATGGAAAAAATTGATATTCATGAGGAACAAATTCGTTTGCGTCAACATTGCGAGTACTTTAATGAAATCCTAAACGATTCAGATGTAAGCAAAGGAAAGAAATTGTCTTTTTTACTTCAAGAAATCGGCAGAGAAATAAATACCACAGGAAGTAAAGCTTATGATGTAGATATTCAAAAATGTGTGGTGTTGATGAAAGATGAACTGGAAAAAGCCAAAGAACAAATTTTAAACGTATTATAATTTTTTAGCAAAAAATAAATATTCATGTCGCTAAGGTTGTTTTCAATTTTAATAATGCTTTTTTCAATTTCCGGTTGCAAGCAATTGGATGTGTTTGAAAAAAATACCATTATTCCAAAACAAGCATGGAAAAAAGATTTTCCTTGCACTGGCACATTTACCATAACAGACACCAGCGCTTATTATCAAATGTATATCGTACTCAGGCATACTGATGCATATGCTTACAATAATATTTGGTTGAATGTGGGTTTGCAATCACCAAAAGATACCATGTATTTTCAAAAAGTAAATTTTAATTTGGGTGATGACATTCGTGGTTGGTATGGTTCTGGAATGGATGATATCTGGGAAATAAGAAGCTTATTGACCAATAAACCAAGGAAGTTTATAAAACCGGGTGAATATAAATTTGAAATTTATCAAATCATGAGAAACAATCCGCTTAAAAATGTATTGAATGCAGGCATGCGGGTTGAAAAAGTTAATAATCGTTAATTTTTAAAATTTTCAGCATTTTTATTAATTTATCCCTATCGTTTCAAAACTATTAATTAATTTAGCCTTACTGTACCTATCTTAGATAGAAAACATATTTTTACAAAAATTTTTAAATCAAAATATCTGAACGTGAAAAGTATTATTATTCTTTTGGCAATTGTTTGTGGAATTGGATTTAACGCTCAAGCTCAAAAAGATGGTAATTTCCACCAGGGCGAATTTGGAGTATCTCTTGGACTAGCTAATTATTTTGGTGATTTAAATACGCGTAGCGGTTTAAACGAACCTAAGCCATCTGCTGGCATATTTTTTAGAAAACAATTTGGAAATTATGTAGGAATGCGCGTTGCAGCAAGGTATGCTCAACTTGGCTATAGCGATAAATACAGCAAAAATGAATACCAAAAATTAAGAAATCTTGATTTTAAATCAGATATTTTTGAATTTGTAGTTCAAGGTGATTTCAATTTCTTCTCCTATGATCCTAAAGACCTTAATTATCTTTTCACACCTTACGTTACTTTAGGTTTAGGTGTTTTTAGTTTTAACCCTTACACATTTACTGACGCTGGAGAAAAAACTTATTTAAGTCCACTTTTAACCGAAGGACAAAATACCCAATACAGCACAATGGCTTTGTGTGTTCCTTTTGGAGTTGGTTTCAAATATTCTATCAGTCCAAAAACAAACCTTTCGTTTGAAGTTGTTCACCGTTTTACAACTACAGATTATTTGGATGATGTAAGTACACAATACGCTGGACTTTATTTACCTGATGGAAGCAAAAACCCTAATTTCTGGGAACCTGATCCTAACAATCAAACTGCTTACATTTTAAGTGCAGCAGGTCAATTACAAGACCGTTCTGAAGGTCAGATTCTAGGAACCAAAGGTCGTCAACGTGGATGGAGCAAACAAAAAGATCAATACATTATGGCTGAAATTGGTCTTTCATTCAACATCAGTACTTATCGTTGTCCTACAGCTTACTAATATCAATATTTTATTTGCTATAGTTGAGAAGCGCAAAGAAATCGCCAATTTATATTTTCGGGTTCGTGTGCCCCTGAATTTTCAATTTTTTTATTCATAACCTCTGCTTTCAAAATGTTGTTATTTACCAAATTTCGCTTGGCTTCAAACAAATAATCTTGCATCAATACAGAATCCATCCATTGATTTTGGGGTGGCTCAAATCCAATTTTTTCTTTTCGCCAAACAATTTCATCTGGCAATTTACCTTCCATCGTTTTTCTTAAAATATATTTTGTAAACCCATCATGAATTTTTAAACTTGAAGGCAGACTAAACACGTAGGAAACAAGTTGATGATTAAGGAAAGGCAATCTAACTTCACAACCATGAGCCATTGAATTTCTATCCGCAAATCGCAATAATTCCGATAATCCCATTTGCATGGTGTTGAAATATAAAATATCGTTCAGCGATTTCACAACTGGTTTCTCATTATATTTTGTACCAGCATTAAATGCTACAAACTCTTTTGTAAAATAGTCATTTGCTTTGCTCGATTTTTCAGCACGAATGCTTAACGCCTTTGCCGCTTGACTTGGAAAAAATGCAGCCAAATAATGATTCATGCCAAATTGAAAATCGGGAAAGTTTTGTTCCAATTTTCTTTTTTGAACTTTAAATGTGTTTATCTTTTTATTGCGAAGCTGCTCCAATAAATACCATTGTACATATTTTAAATACCCACCAAATACCTCGTCAGCACCTTGTCCGTCCAACATTACTTTAATGTTGTTTTCTTTTGCCAATTGATATACTTTGTATTGTGCAAATATGCTACTCGATTGAAATGGTGCTTCCTGATGATACATCAATTTTTCAAAATCATCAACCAAATCATTTTCATTTGGTGTGATGGAAAAATTCTCGACATGATAATGGTTTATGACTTTTTTTATAAACGCAGACTCATCTTTTTCAAAACCAGGAAATACTGCAGAAAATGTTTTTACTTTGGGTTGATGTTGTGCAACATAATGCAACAAAGTAGAACTATCTAATCCGCCACTTAAACTCATACCAACAGGCACATCGCTTCGCAAACGTTTCATTACTGAATCGTGTAAAAGTTCATCTAATTTTTGAATTACATTTTCTTCCTTATCCTTGAGGATATTGATTTTCTGCAAAAACCAATATTGAATAGTTTGTACCTCTTGGTTTTTTATTTTTAAAATATGCGCAGCAGGCAATTCAAAAATGTTCTCATAAAAAGTTTCTGCTTTATTTGAAGCATTTTGAACATTTCCGGTAACTAGATAATTTGACAACATTTTATAAGACACCTGTTTATCAACACCAATAGCCCATAACGCTTTCATTTCACTAGCAAATACAAATCGATGTTTATCATTGTTGTAAAAGAATGGTTTTTCACCAAATCGATCTCTGGCCGCAAATAAAGTTTGTTCCTTTTCATTCCATATGGCGAATGAAAACATGCCATCAAAATGTTGCACACAATCATCTTGATAATAATCATACGCAGCTAAAATTACTTCGGTATCGCTATTGGTTCTAAACGAATAACCGCATTGTTTCAGCTGTTGTTTGAGTTCTATGTAATTGTAAATTTCACCGTTAAATACAATGCTATAATTTTCCAAATAATGCATAGGCTGTTCGGCATCATTTGTAAGATCAATAATGGCTAATCTTCTATGTGAGAATCCGACCGTTTTTTGCGCATTAATCCAAACGCCAGATCCATCCGGACCACGGTGAATAAGCGAATCCGACATTAATTTCAGTTGAATTAAATTAATATCAAACCCTTGATGAGATATGATTCCTGAAATACCACACATGGTGTAAATATCAAACTAAACTAAAGCATAACCAAATATTTGAAATTGGATTTTAATACAAATTATTTTGATGCTGTCTTTGAAATGGTAATTGGTAAAACAACTTTGGTGTTTTCCCAAAAGATATTCAAATTGATATTCTGGAAGTTATTTTTTTCAAAATAAATAGTGAATGGGTCAATGGTTTGTTCAGTTAATTCCGGAATTACTTCAGTACGAACTATATCCTTTGTGCTGTCGTACAAAAACGCACCCCAAGAATCAATTTCTTTATTTAAAATAATGCTCCATTTGTTGGGGTTAGGAATGGCATATAATGAATATCTTCCTTTCTTTACTTTAATCTTATTGATTAAAACGTCTTTAAAAAATTCGATTTCTGTAGCTTCATTTGCGCCCAAACGCCAAACTTTTCCATAATCTATCAAAGACCCAAATATCTTTCTGCCATTCATACTTGGTCTACTATAAATTACCCTTGCGATTAAAGGTTCTATTGTTTTTTTCTGTGCTTTTGACGCGGGATAGTTTTCTGGATAATAACTTATATCTAATGGAGATTGATCAACAGTTGGAATTTTATTTTGAGCCAACGATGGCATATTTATACAAAACACGATTGAAATCAATAAAAACAAATTTTTCATTTTTGGAAATTTGACACAAATATAAAAGCTATCTATTTGAAGTGATTGTATATTTTCTCAACATGCGTTTATATCTTTAATGTGCATTAGCTTAAATCCTTAAATATGTTACACATTACCACCATTCAATCTGATTTATTTTGGGAAGATAAAATGGCCAATTTAGAAATGTTTGAAGACAAAATTAAAGGCATTTCCACAAAAAAAGAGATCGTCATTCTTCCGGAAATGTTTAGTACCGGATTTTCGATGAACGCTGAATTGCTTGCAGAAAAAATGGACGGCAATACCATGCAATGGATGAAACGCATCTCTAGAGAAAACAAAATCATTTTAACAGGAAGCATCATCATCGAAGAAGACAATAAATTTTATAATCGGTTGATATGGATGCTACCAAATGAAACGTTTGGCTATTATGATAAAAGACATTTGTTTGGATACGCTGGTGAAGACAAATATTTTTCTGCAGGCAATAATCGATTGATTACTTCTGTAAATGGATGGAAAATAAATTTGCAAATTTGTTATGATTTAAGGTTTCCAGTTTGGGCACGTCAGCAAAATGAAAGTGAATACGATATATTAATTTACGTAGCCAATTGGCCAGAACGCAGAAGTCATGCATGGAAATCTTTACTCACTGCAAGAGCAATCGAAAATCAATGTTATGTCATTGGCGTAAACCGCATTGGAACCGATGGGAAAGGGAATGCACATTCTGGCGATTCAATGATTATTGATCCGCTTGGCATGCAAGTATATCATAAAAATAATGAAGCAGATGTTTTTTCAACTGTATTAGACAAAGAAAGTTTGAATGAAATCCGTGCAACTTTACCATTTCTAAAAGACAAAGACGATTTTATTTTTAATGATTTTGCATAATCAATGTTTGTGCCACCCGCATTTTTTTATCGTATCCTTTTATCAGGGCATCATAAGAAGTAGGCACATAAATATCGGGCGGAATACCCAAACCGAAGTTGGTCGTTTTATGATTGTATTGCACCACTTTAAACAAAGGCATGCGCAATCTAAGTTTAGTATTGGACAAAACTAAATCTTGTATTAATACGCCGCCGTTTCCATACCAACCCCCTCCTGTTTCTTCGCCAAGCAACTTAATACCCGATTGACCTTTTACTGCATTTGCAAATAAAGTAGATGCAGAAAATGTTGGACCACTTATCAACACATACACCTTGCCGCTATAATGATTTTTAATTTTAGGAACGAGCAATTGGCCTTCAAATTGATTGTCGTGATAAATTCCATTTTGCTTTCGTTTGGTCATATACCTTAAACCCCAACTTGTAATGGTTCCCATTTTAAAATGATGGGTAAATGGCGATAAACTTTTCACTTTTGAATAAATAGAATCAGCAACAAGAACAGGCGTTCTCGAAATATATTTTATCAGCAGATTCGAATTAAAAATATAACCGCCTCCGTTATTACGCAAATCAATAATGAGGTTATTGATATTTTTTCGCTTCAATGCTTTAAAGGATTTTCTAAAAAAGAACCTTAACCCACCATTAGAAAAACTGTTCAACTGCATTACAGCAAATTTTCCTGAACTGTCTATTTTTAATAACCGATATTTTTCAATTCCTTTTGTTTTATTAGAGTCCTTTTCTAACTTTTTGTTTGGTTTGCTTACTATTGTTGTATCAGATTTTGGTTCAAACAATTTTAAAGTCGTTGATTTTTTTATTCCTAATGAATCCAGATATTCTACGTTGTATGTTTTGCTTAATCCAAAGATATTTCGATGTAATGCTGGAAAATTATTACTGATGCGGATATAGTTTACATTTTGTGCATAACCATCTTCAGGCAAATACAACAACATTTTACTGATGATTTTATTTGCAGGAATTTTATTAATGGATTTTATTATCGTTCCTCTTTTAAAAATACGATCTGTTGAATCAAGATTGGCAACTACCGCCATTGTATCATTCCAACATTTTAAGTACAAAGGGAAAGAAGCGAATACTTTATTTTTTGCCCATTTTTCGTAGCCCTCACTTAATCGTATGCTTGTATGTCCGCAGTGAATTTGATGAATAATTGGCGCCATGATTTTCCAATTAAATTCCTGTTCAGTCATGCTATCTTTTATGTATTTATACCCGGCGTTAAAATACATTTCCATGCTATCTTTTGGCATGTACCAATAAAGGGTTGGATGTATTTTTTCCAATACATTTCTGGCCAATGTAAAATCTTGTTGCAATTGATGTACTGCAAATTTTTGTTGTGGATTAAAACTTTTATAGGTTGATGTACAACTGCAGGTATAAATAAGAGTCAGCCATAAAATGAAATAACGAAATCGCATTATGCAATATAAAAAAAATGATGGTTGTTTGGTGTTTGGCGTTTATTGTTTATTGTTT
>CALQKL020000015.1 GCA_943331145.2 Chitinophaga pinensis | reverse complement strand
TAATTGTAAAAAAATATTCTGCATAATTTTCATAAATGCGGTTTACTTTGAATTATTCAAACTTTTTAAAAAAGAAAAGTATAATTTCGATTTACAACAAGAATTTTTATTTTGCAATTTCTAATTAATTTTTTCTCCTCCAATAAAGCGCAAAGCACGTTTAAAAAACAGCTTAAAAATATCTTGGGATTCATTCCAGGGAATATTGATTTGTATAAAATTGCGCTAAGCCATAGATCAATTAAAGAGTTTTCAGAAGAAAATAACGAAAGACTTGAGTTCTTGGGAGATGCTGTACTTAGCTCAATAATTGCTCATTATCTGTTTAAAAAATATCCCTATAAAGACGAAGGATTTTTAACCGAAATGAGAAGCAAAATGGTTAACAGGCAGAAGCTCAATGAAATTGCTTTAAAAATGGGCCTCAAAAAAATCTCTTTGTACAATAAAAATGATCACGCGCTTAAAATTTCTCAGATTTTTGGAAATACGTTAGAAGCATTGATAGGAGCAGTTTTCCTAGACAAAGGATACAATAAAACGCAAAAATGGGTAGAGAATTACATCATTTTACCTCATTTATTTATCAATGATCTCGAAAATATCGAAATCAATATCAAAAATAAATTGTACGGTTGGGCAAGCAAAAATGGCAAATCTGTTGAGTTCGCAACATTGAATGAATCTGTAGATAAAGGCCGTCGACTTTTTACCATTGCAGCAACTGTTGATGGACAAATTATTGCACAAGCAAAAGGTTTCAATAAAAAAGATGCAAGTCATTTAGCAGCTCAAATGGCCGTTGAAAAACTTGGACTTTCGTAACTTGATGTATTATTTAGAATAAAACTTGATTCTTTAAAATTCTTTAATCATTGTTTTTTAAAATTTATTTATTCAACACATGACTTTTGGTATAATAGGAAGCGGAAGCTGGGGAACAGCCCTTGCGAAAATATTGACAGATAATGGTCAACACATTAATTGGTGGAACCGAAATGAACAAGCGATAGCACAATTTAAAGTCCGTGCGCATAATCCGCAATATCTTACTTCTGCTAAGTTCGATATGAATCAGTTAAGCCTGTCTGCAGACATCAATGAAGTTATTGCGAAATCTGATGTATTGTTAATCGCGGTCCCATCGGCTTATATCATTGACCTATTTTCAACGATTTCGAAAAATTCATTGTCTGGAAAAAAAATTATTTCCGCAGTAAAAGGCATCTTGCCTGATATCGATATTTTATTAAATGATTTTTTGAGTAAAAATTTTGAAGTTCCTTTATCAAACTATTTCTCTGTGATGGGGCCTTGTCATGCCGAAGAAGTAGCTGCAGAAAAATTGTCTTATCTAACTTTTTCAGGAACTGATATAAATACTACAAAGGAAATTTCAGCATATTTCAAAACCGATTATCTCAAAACAATTACAAACGATGATATCTATGGCGTTCAATACGCAGCTGTATTAAAAAACATTTATGCTTTAGGCGCAGGTATTGCACATGGACTTGATTATGGAGATAATTTCTTGAGCGTGTTAATTGCAAATTGTGCAGATGAAATGGCACGATTTATAACAAAATCGGGAAAGCCAAATGTTGAATTTAAAGTTGATTCAACTGTTCATAATCACAACGCCTCTGTATATCTAGGCGATTTGCTGGTAACTTGTTATTCTTTATTTAGCCGCAACCGAACCTTTGGAAACATGATAGGTAAAGGATATTCCGTAAAATCTGCACAACTCGAAATGAATATGGTTGCAGAAGGTTACAACGCCAGCAGATGTATTCACAACATCAACAAACACATTAACGCAAATATGCCCATTGCAGAAACCATCTACAATATTTTGTGGAATAAAATCCCTGCTGAAGAAGGCTTTAAAAGGATTGAAGAAATTTTGTTTTAACCCAATTAAAAGTGATATCCCACTTTAATTCCTAAGTTGAAATTAAAAGTGGTTTGTTTGTAAGTTGCAAAACCTTTACCTGCTTCAATTTGATTTGAATTTGCATCGTACTCTGTCCCAAAATAGTATTTCATCCCATTTACATTTCTAATGCCCATGCCTATAGAATAATCAACACTTAAATGATCGTACACATCATGGTAGCCAAAAGTTGCCATTAAATCGGAAATATTTTCATGCTCTTTTAATAAAGTTCCTCCACGTTGGGTATAGTTAAAACTATAAAAGGAATCATACCTCATTTGAGGTGTTTTGAAATTATACCTATAAAAATCGTATGAAACGCCTAAATAAGCTCCATCTGGCGCATCGCTTTCAAAATAAAGACGTGGTTGAATAGAAAACATAAATCCAGGTGCCGCTGACCGATATTCAAAAAAGAAAGGTGCTTCAGTTCTATCAGTAATGGCTGAGTTTACATCCCAAGGATAATTGATATTAAGGTTGCTGTTATCAGAAGCTTGTTGAATGACTGATCTTATATAGTTTCTATTTGTAAAACCCAAACCCGTTTGTACCGTAAAAAAATCGTTTACAACACGCTCATAGTATATTGGGAATGCGCCTGTTAAAAATCCCATTGGAGAGAACTTAATGATGTTTTTTTCAGTGCTTGCTTTTTTCTTATGTTTGTCATATTTGCTATGATCTAATTCAATCCGAATCACTGTGTCTCTTGAATTGCTCTGTGCAAATGCAAAAAACGGAATTGTCATCAACAGCATTAAAATAACTTTTTTCATCTGATTTTTTATTTAAAATATAAAATTTTAGTTGGCAAATGTAATGCTTAATCGTTTTAAAAAAATAATTCAGCAGTAATACCATCTGCATATAATTTACCCAATTGCGACAATACAATTTGATTGTCATCAATATTTTGAAAATAATTTGTAATCTTTAAATTTTTAATTTTTGCTTCTAATTCTTTTGCTTTCTCAACACCAAATTTATTGCTCACTTCCTGAATCCTAAATCCTTCAATAGTTCTTATGGATGTCATTATGAATTCATTTAGAAGTTGGGTTTCAGTTAGCATTTCCACTTCAAAACTATTTTCATTTTTTAAGACACGCTGATTGTATAAAATGTTGTCTGATATGTTCCATTTTCTTATATTTTTTCCATTAAACCCATGTGCCGATGGTCCAAATCCATAATATGGCATTCCTTTCCAATAGCTGCTGTTGTGTTTACTTCGCTTTCCTGGCTTTGCATAGTTGCTGATTTCATAATGCTCGTAGCCCAATTGCGTTAATTTTTCTGAACAAATTAAAAACTGTTCTGCTTGTTTTTCACTTTTTATTTCAGGTGATTTTTTCTTTTTTATGGAATGATGCAATGCTGTTTTTTCTTCCACCGTTAATGCATAACATGAAATATGTGGCACATTTAAACTTGACAATATTTCAATACTTTTTTCAAGCGTTTCGTTGCTTAAAAATGGACTTCCAAAAATCAAGTCCACAGAATAATTATCAAACCCCGCGTCTATAATTTGTTGGATGCTTTCTAATGATTGATTAGAATTGTGTGCGCGGTTCATCCAAAGTAGTTCATCATCAGAAAATGATTGTACCCCCAAACTTAAACGGTTAATACCTAATGATAACCAAGTTTTTAATGTAGTTGGATTTATGTCATCAGGATTTGCTTCTAAAGTAATTTCTACACTATTTGAAATCAGAAAATTATCATGCAATAAAGAAATAATTTTTTGCAATTCTAATGGGGTCAACAAACTTGGCGTGCCTCCTCCAAAATAAATGGTTTCTATAAGCTCATCTTTAGCAATAAAATCATTTTGTTGACAAATCTCTTTTGATAAAGCATCCAAAAATTCGGACTTTCTGCTCAAATTCGTAGAAAAATGAAAATTACAATACGTACATGCTTGTTTGCAAAATGGAATATGAAGATAAATACCCGCCAAAGATTGTAGTTTTACAATAAAAACAATTAAGAAACCGCATGCAATTTAAACCTAATCCCATAAACTTAACGTCGTTGTTTTTTATTGGGCTTTTTTTTATTGGGTTTTCAACAATTGCTCAAGAGAATAAATCATTCAAAGTAATTTTTAAAAACATTGACAGCACAGGAATAAATCATAATTTTCAAACTACGTTTTCATCATCATCACTTGCAAAAAAATACATCCAAACCATACCTTCATTATTGATAAATAAAGGCTTTTCAGCTGCTTCAATTGATAGTGTTCTCTACAATGATTCATCAGTAACGGTTTTTTTATTTACAGGGTTAAAGTATCAATTAATCAATCTTAAAACCACAAATATTGACCAGGCGGCAAATGAAATAGTTGGTTTTGATCGATTGGTAAAAAAAAGGAAATCAATTAATTTATCTCAATTACAACAACTACAACAAAAACTATTACAGTTTTATATGAGCATCGGCTATCCATTTGCTGTTGTTGAAATTGATAGCATTTCTATCATAAATGATCAAGTTGGCGCACGATTATTTGTAGACAAAGGGAATCAATATTTCATTGATAGCATTCGTGTGTTTGGAGAACCTGATGTAAAAACTTATTTTTTCAACAAACATCTTCAAATTGAAAATGGCAGTAATTACAACAAATTAAAACTTCAAAAAGTAGATAAGCGTTTGTCTGAGTTGAGTTTTATACAAGTTGTTCAGCCATCAGATTTAACAATGTTGGGATCTGGTTCTATCTTAAATCTATATCTTAAGAAGAAAAAGTCTAGTCAAATAAATTTTTTAATAGGATTGCAACCAGCAACTAATAACAATCAAAAATTACAATTAACTGGAGATTTTAATTTGGATTTAAAGAACAATTTTTCTTCGGGAGAAAATATTATTTTAAAATGGCAACAATTACAACCTGCTTCTCCACGCTTGATATTGAATTACAATCAACCCTTCATATTTCGCTCTTCATTAGGCACAGATTGCTTATTTGAATTGTTTAAAAAAGATTCAAATTTCATTCAAATAAATGCACAATTGGGGTTGCAATTTTTACAAACAACCAATCAAAAAGGAAAAATATTTTTACAATGGCAAAATAATAAATTGCTTTCTGGCGCCATTGATACCACAAAGATAAAATTGCAAAAATCGCTCCCCATTAATTTGGATATAAAAAATACAAACCTCGGTTTGAACATGGAATGGAATACCACGAATTATAAAATGAATCCACAAACCGGATCTGAACTTGATATAACAGCCCAAGCTGGAACGAAAACAATTATAAGAAACAATAAGATTTTAGAAATAAAAGATAGCCGTTACCCGTACACGTCGCTATATGATTCTTTGAAATTAAAAACATACCAAATAAAACTTAAGGTAGCTTATGCCCATTATTTTAAATTATCCAAGTTTACCGTTTTGAAAACATCATTAAAAGGAGGTTTTATGAACAGCCCTAATTTATTTAGAAACGAATTGTTTCAAATAGGTGGATTCAAAACATTAAGGGGATTTAATGAAGAAAGTATTTATGCAAAAAATTACGCTGTATTTACATCCGAATATCGAATCATATTGGGATTAAACGCTTATTTATCATTCTTTGGAGATTGGGGATTTGTTAAAACGGTATATTCTAAAATCAAGCAAAATGAACAATACAAATCGATTGGGGTAGGGATGGTATTTGAAACAAAAAATGGGTTATTAAATTTGAGTTATTCTTTAGGGCTGAAGCAAAACGAAGCATTTAATTTTAGAGAGGCCTCTAAATTACATTTCGGTTACGTGAATTACTTTTAGAAGTTTAGAAAAACCCATTTAAATTTACATAATAAAAAAAATCAAATTGAATATTAGAAATCTATTTTGGGTTTTTATCTTTTTTACAAGTTTAAACAAGTTGATGGGTCAAACCACAACAGATCGTGTTTTCGCTAAACAAGAATTAACACAAAATATTTTACTATTACCAATTTCGAATACATTACAAAATAACAATTCGCAAATTGGGTGGGATTCTATTCTAACGCCATTCAACGCAGCTTTTACAATAACAATAAATTCAAAGGCATCAAATAACAACAATCTTTATCCTGGTGTAATAAAAAAATCTGAATCAAAAGACTTTGTATTCTATTTTATATTGACTTTGTTTTTGTTTTTAGGCATATTAAATGCAGTGTTTAAAAATTATTTCAACACAATGATTCGGGTGTTTTTTAAAACATCTTTAAGGCAAAGTCAGCTAACGGATCAGCTGATGCAGGCAAAGCTGCCTTCTTTATGTTTAAATATATTTTCGGTTTTGGTTACAGGGTTCTACATTTTTACTTTATTAAACTATAATAAAATCATAGGCTTTAATCAATTGGATGTTTTGATTTTTTCTTGTTTGGCCGTATTTGTTATTTATGTCGGAAAGTATTTTATCATTCAAATTGCAGGCTGGATTACAGGGTTTAAACATGAAGCGGTTTCATATACATTTCTTATTTTTTTAGTAAATAAATTATTGGCAATTGTATTGCTTCCCACAACATGCATACTTATTTTTTCCAATAGTAATATTGGATTATTTGCTTATAAAATTTCATTATTGGCAGTTGGTATTTTCTATTTATTGAGATGTTTTAGGTCTTATGGCATTTTTGAAAATAAGTTAAGCCTAGGTAAATTTCATTTTTTACTCTACATTTTAGCTGTAGAATTTATTCCGGTTTTGTTGGTCCTTAAAATAGGCTTGAATATTATTGATAAAAATTTGTAATTTTGACTTTCTTATCAGATTATAAGTATGATTAAAAAAACGGCTAAAAAAGTTACTTCAGAGAAATTATCAGTAAAAAAAATACTTATAACACAGCCCAAGCCTGAAGGAACTAAATCTCCTTATTTTGATTTGGCTGCGAAATATGGATTAACACTGGATTTTCAACCCTTTATAAAAGTAGAAGGTATACCTGCAAAAGATTTTCGAAAACAAAAAATCGACATTTCTTTATTTTCTGCTGTTATTTTTACAAGCAGAAATGCCATTGATCATTTCTTTCGCATTTGTGAAGAGATGAAAGTCACCGTTTCCCAAGACACGAAATATTTTTGTATAACAGAATCTGTGGCTTTGTATTTGCAAAAGTTTATTTTATATAGAAAACGTAAGGTTTTTTACGGAGCAGATGGGTTAAACAAAAGTTTATTTGATGTAATTAATAAACACAAAGACAATGAAAAGTTTTTATACCCATGTTCTGAATCATTTGATAGTGAAATTACAAATTGGCTAAAAAGTCATCATTGCGAATTTGCAACGCCTGTTCTTTACAAGATTGTAAGTAATGATATCAAAGAAATAATCGCAAAAAACTATGATATCATTTGTTTTTTTACACCAGGTGGGATTAAAAGCTTAATAGAAAACTTCCCCAAATACAAACAAAATTCAACAAAAATTGCAGCTTTTGGAGAAAATACAATCAAGGCAGTTGAAGAAGTAGGCTTAGTATTAGACATCAAGGCTCCTTTGCCTCAAAGTCCAAGTATGGTTACGGCGCTCGAAAATTACCTTAAACCAAAAAAGAAATAAGGGCTCTCTTTTTACCATTCATTTTTAATTTTTATGGCACATCAATTTACCAATGATTTGATTCATGAATCAAGTCCGTATTTGCTACAGCATGCACACAATCCAGTGAATTGGATGCCATGGAGTGAAAAAGCACTTACACTTGCACAAGAAATGGATAAGCCGATTTTAGTGAGTATTGGTTATGCGGCTTGTCATTGGTGCCACGTAATGGAAAGAGAAAGTTTTGAAGACGAAAATGTAGCCAAGTTCATGAACGAGAATTTTGTGAATATAAAAATTGACCGTGAAGAACGACCAGATTTAGACCATATTTACATGGAAGCGGTTCAAGTAATTTCTGGTTCAGGAGGTTGGCCTTTAAATGTATTTTTAAATTCAAACGGGAAGCCATTTTATGGAGGAACATATTTTCCTCCGATAAAATTATACAATCGTTCATCATGGATTGAGGTTTTAAACTTCATTCATAATCTATGGCAAAACAAAAGAAGCTTGGTGGAAAGTCAAGTAAATCAATTGATGAACCATTTAAACGAATTAAGCATTCCATATAAATCTTCTTTTATTTTAAATGAGCCAACCGAAATATTTACCAAAGAATCATGCATCAACATCAAAGAAAAGCTGATGACAAATGCGGATATTGAAAACGGTGGATTTGGAAGAGCACCTAAATTCCCGCAAACTTTTTCTATTTCGTATTTATTGGGGGTTGGTTATTTTTTAAAAGATGAGGCATCTACAATTCATGCTTTAAAATCCTTGGATGCCTTATTAAATGGAGGTATTTACGATCATTTGAATGGAGGATTAGCGAGATATAGTACAGATGACAAATGGCTTGCGCCTCATTTTGAAAAAATGCTTTACGACAACGCCTTATTAATTGATGTACTGTGCGATGCATTTAAAATCACTAAAAATATAAAATATCAAATCGCGATAGAGAAAACAATTGATTTTTGTTTACAAGAGTTGGGTTGCGAAAAAGGAGGCTTTTATGCGGCTATTGACGCGGATAGCGAAGGGGAGGAAGGCAAATTTTATGTATGGACTCAATTGGAAATAGAAACATTATTAGGAAATGATGCTGCATTGATTTGTAAATATTATGGAGTAGTAAAAGAAGGCAATTGGGAAGGGAAAAACATCTTACACATCAGTAAGTCATCCGAAAAATTTGCTGATGAAAATGGGTTGTCAATGCAAATATGGACAGAAATACTGGAAAAATCCAATCAGAAATTGCTAGCTGCAAGAAAAAAAAGAATAAATCCAACTAAAGATGATAAAATAATTTTGAGTTGGAATGCGCTAATGCTAAAAGCAATTACAAAGGCATCGGCAACTTTAAAACATGAAGGGTATAAAAAAATCGCCATCAACCTTTTTGATTCTTTAAAAATTGCATTCTCTCAAAATGGCATAATTTGTTACCATACTTACAAAAATTCAACAGCTAAATTTCCAGCATTTTTAGATGATTATGCGTATTTTATAAGCGCTTGTATACAATTACAAGAATTAACAGGGGATGAAAAATATATCATAGAAGCAGAAACGAATACATCAATGGTTTTGGATAATTTTAAATCTGAAGATGGGTTTTTATTTTATTACACTAGCGCTGTACAAACAGACGTAGTGTTGAGAAAATTAGAGGTTTTTGATGGCGCTTTGCCATCTGGGAACAGCGTAATGGCTGAAAATCTCTATTATCTTTCTGTATTGTTGAATAAAAAAGAATGGAAATCGATTTCACTTAATATGTTATCAAGTATATTTAATCAAGTCGAAAAATTTCCGCAATCGTTTTCGTATTGGGCTTTTTCTATTTTATCGCGATTTATTGGGGAAAAAGAAGTTGCTATAACAGGTACAAATATTGAAAAATGTGTAGAAAATCACCTTTCAAATTACGAACCAAACAGAATTTTACAATCAAGTATTGTTGAAAAAAACTACCCACTTTTAAAAGGGAAAAATTATTCAAATTCAGCATTGGTATATGTTTGCAAAGATTATTCATGTTCAAAACCAGAGGTTTATTTTGAAAAATAATTTTGAAAAATAGCATATTAAAGAGTTTTTAACATTTTCATTTGCAATATTTATATAATTTACACGTTCTAGGTTTCGATTTGTTTTACGTGATAAAAAAAAATCACCAAGACTTATTGAAATTTAATTTTGAATTAAATTTATCATTACATTTGCCAATACTCACAAAGTAAAAAAAATGACTAATCGTAATTTACTATCAACAGCCTTCGTAGCTGTTTCTATTTTTGCAAGCAGTTGTAGCATGCTCGGAGGAAAAAATAAATCTGTGAATGCGTTACCTAATGATGGACAACTTCATGGAGCATCTACTGAAGCAAAATGGATTCCAACCCGTCCAATCGGTATGGTATATGTACCACCAGGAACTTTTCACATGGGCCCAAGTGATGAGGATATGAACTATTCATTTACTGCTAGAAACAAGTCCGTTTCAATAAGTGGTTTTTGGATGGATGCAACCGAAATAACCAATAATGAGTATCGTCAGTTTACAAACTGGGTTCGCGATTCAATAGCTGCAAAATTGATGGGTTACATCAAAACAGGCACCGATGGCAATGAATATGTAGATTGGACAAAAGCAAAAACCATTAAATGGTCGGATAAAGGCACAATTGAAAAAATTGATGCAATGATCGTTACGCCAGATAATAGGATTTTTGGTAAAAAAGAAATCGATGCTACAAAAATCAAGTTCAAATCTGAGATATTTGATTACAAAGCAGCAGCACAAAATAAAGATGCAACCATTCCAAGGTCTGCATTTATCCTTAAAAAAGAAATCATGGTTTACCCAGATACATTATGTTGGGTAAGAGATTTTGCATATTCTTATAATGAGCCAATGGCAAAAAAATATTATAGCCATTCAGCTTTTGGAAATTACCCTGTAGTAGGTGTTAATTGGAAACAAGCCACAGCATTCTGCGAATGGCGTACAATATATTTGAATTCATTTTTAGAATCTAAAAAAAGAACAACAGAATCTGATTTTAGGTTGCCTACTGAAGCACAATGGGAATATGCTGCAAGAGGTGGTAGATCTCAAGTGCAATTTCCATGGGGTGGACCATATTTAAGAAACAAAAAAGGTTGTTTACTTGCAAACTTTAAACCTGGTCGTGGTAATTATCCTGAAGATGGTGGTTTTTACACTGTTAGAGCAGATGCTTATTGGCCCAATGATTATGGGTTATATAATATGGCTGGTAATGTTGCCGAATGGACGTCATCTTTATATTATGAAGGTGGATACAATTTTCAACATGATATGAATCCAGATATTCGTTGGAATGCAAAAGATTCAGATCCTCCAAGAATGAAACGTAAAGTTTTACGTGGCGGTAGTTGGAAAGATGTTGGTCATTATTTGGAAACAAGTACAAGATGTTACGAATATCAAGACACTGCCAAATCTTACATTGGATTCCGTTGTGTAATTGATTTACCAACTCAACCAATCAGACGTAGATAATATTTTTATCCAAAAATTTAATTTAAACAATGTTTAACTTGAAAAAATTCAAGCTAAGCGTATATTACACTAAAGATTCAATTTTTTTTCAAACATAAAATCTAAAAACAAAAAAAATGTCATCAGTTAAAATTAACCCGAAAACAAGTAAATGGTTAGATGTTGCAGTATCATTAGCAGCTGCTGTAGTTATCTTTGGAGCATTACAAAAAATTCTTCATACACCGATTGCAGATTTATTTCTACAAATTGGTTTGTATGCTGAAGCAGCAATTTTTGCTATTTATGGTATAATTTATATTGTTTCGGAAATTGATTATTCTGGACATAAGCCATCTGAAAAAGATGCCGCAAAATCATCTAATGCATTGGAGTCAATGGATAAAATGATGAAAGATGCTGATATCACTCCAGCTAATCTTAAAAAATTAAGCGAAGGTTTCCAAAAATTAGGAACTTCAGTAGCAGGTATTGCTGATGTTAGTGATGTAGTAAAATCAACAAGTGATTTTGGTTCAAAAACAAAAGAAGCTACCACTGCAATTGGATCAATGTCTGCAGCATTTACAGCAAGTGCTACTACAATGGGTTCATTTAACAATGCAGCTGAAAGCGCTAAAGGCTTCCATGAGCAAGTACAAGTATTAACTAAAAATTTAGGTTCTTTAAATACAATTTATGAATTGGAATTAAAAGAAAGTAACAATCACTTGAAAGCATTAAATACTTTCTATGGTAAATTAGCGGAAGCTAGTAGTGCAATGACAAGCAGCGTAGAAGATGCAAATAAAGTGAAAGATCAAATTTCAAACTTGGCAGTAAACTTAAGCAAATTGAATTCAGTTTATGGCAACATGCTTACTGCAATGCAAGTAAAATAATTAAAGCGTTTTACTTCAATAATTTAGTTCCAAACAATATTTTTTTAAAAATTTAATATAACAAGTTATGGCTTTACCCGCAGAGCCCCGGCAGAAGATGATCAACCTCATGTACTTGGTGTTAACAGCGCTATTGGCATTGAACGTATCATCAGAAATTTTAAACGCATTTGAAGTTGTAGATAAAAGTTTGATTACTTCTAATAACAACATCAAAACAGCAAACCAAACATTGTACTCTTCATTGGAATCTAAATTAAAAGACCCAATGACTTCAGAAAAAGCTAAGCCATGGAATGAGAAAGCAGAACAAGCAAAAAAACTTGCTGCTACAATGGACGAATACATCAATCAGCTTAAACTAGAATTAAAAGCTGAGGCAGGAGCCAAAATGGTTGAAAAAGATGGCAAACAAGTTGAAGAGTACAAAAAAGATGATTTAGAGGCAGCAACTCGTTTATTTGGAAACGAAAAAGGTGGAAAAAACAAAGGTCCAGAATTCGAATCTAAATTAATTGCCTTTAGAAATTCAATGCTTTCAATCGACCCTGAAATTAAAAAAGAATTCGAAAAAACTTTCCCTGTTGATGCTAGTTACAAAACAATTGGTGTAGACGGTAAAGAAAAAGATTTCACTTTTGCATATTTTCACATGACACCTACGGTTGCGGCACTTACTTTATTGAGTAAGTTCCAAAACAACGTAAAAAATGCAGAAAATCAAATTGTAACGTATTGCCACAACCAAGTTGGCGCAGTAAAAGTTGTTTACGATCAATTTGCTGCATTGGTAGGACAAAGTTCAAACTATGTAATGCCAGGCGAAGAAGTCGAAATTACTGCTGGAGTTGGGGCTTACAGTAAAGCAGCTCAACCAAAAATTACAATCAATGGTTCTTCAATGCCTTTAGCAGAAGACGGAAGAGCTAGCTCTAAATTTGTAGCAAGCGGTTCTGGTTCAAGGTCTGTCCCTGTAAATGTAACTTATACAAAACCTGATGGAACTGTAGAAACAAAATCATTTGATGTAAAGTATACAGTGGGTACGCCAGGTGGTGCTGCTGTAATGCCTGATAAAATGAACGTATTTTATATCGGTGTTGACAATCCAATTACCATTGGTTCACCAACTGGTTGGGATAAAACACAAGTTTCTATGACCGGTGGTACAATCTCTGGAAATGGCTCAAACAGAGTAGTTAGGGTGTCTGCTTTAGGAAAAGCTACCATTACTGTAAATGCAGATAAAAAAGCAACAACTTTCGAATTTAGATGTAAAAAAATTCCTGATCCAATTTTTAAAGTTGCATCTGGTAAAGCAAGAATGCCTTCTGTAGAATTTAAAAGTCAATCTTTCTGCCGTGCAGATTTAGAAAACTTCGATTTTGATTTGAAATTTAATGTTGTAAGCGCAACTGTATATTTTTCTGGAGCTAATTTCCCAAATCCTGCAGTTGGTCAGTTACAAGGAAATAATTTTTCATCTTTAAGTCAATTTGTTCAAAGATGTGGTCCAGGATCATCAATCACTTTTGATAACATTAAAGTTCAAGGTCCAGATGGCGTTAGATCAATTGATGCAAAATCAATAACACTATATTAATAGATAATTCTAAAGAAATAGTAATAATAAATAAAAAAGTTTTACCATTTTTAATTAATGTAAAAACTATAAATTAATATGAAAATCAACATCTTCAAGTACTTATTTTTAGCTGTTATCTTTATTGGTATTGGCAATGTTGCAGAAGCACAAAAAAAGAAAAAAGCTTCTTCAAAGCGTACTACACCAAAGAAAACAAAAGCAAATATTCAAAGTACAACGCCTACAGAAGACCCTGTAGTTGCTGAAGCTCCTAAAGCTGTTGAAGCTGAAGAGAAGATTATTGATACTTTGCCAATAAAAAAGATAAAGCCATCATTACGTCCTGATGAAGCTGTTGAAACATCGAAATTAGCGGAAAGATCACCATTAGCTTACGAACATTTAAGAGCTGATGATGCAGTTTATCGCCACAGAATTTGGAGAGAAATTGATACCAGAGAAAAAATGAATCAAACGTTTACTTATGCAGCTGATGCTGATAATGGTAATCAACGTTTTATTTCAATCTTATTTCAAGCATTACAAGATAGTACCAAACAAATAACTGCATTTTCCAATGTAGATGATCGTTTTACAACTCCAATGACTAAAGCTGAATTATTAAGAGCTATCGTTGGTGAACCAGTTGATGTACCTCAGTTTGATTCTGTTGGTAATTCTTTACCATCGAAAAAAATGTTCAATGACATCAACTTAGATTCATTTTATCGTTTTCAAGTTAAAGAAGAAGTAATTTTTGATAAAGAAAGCTCTAGATTATTTTGGAGAATTCTTGGAATAGCACCAGTAAAAAATGTTGTTACGCCAAGTGGAGTGGATTTAGGACCTGCACCTTTATTCTGGTTGTACTATCCTGATTTACGCCCTGTTTTTGCAACTTATGAAGTATACAACGGTAAAAATTTTGGCGGAAGAATGAGTTGGGAAGAACTATTTGAAAGCAGAATGTTCTCTGGAAGAATCATCAAAAGTTCAATGGATAATCCAAAAGATATGGAGATTAAAAATTTCCCAGGCTTAAAAGAAAATTCATTACATCAACTTTTTGAAGGAGAATCTATCAAAGAAAAAATATTTACTTACGAACAAGATCAATGGAGTTACTAATTTCCAAAAAATAATTTTAATAAAAAAGCCTTTTCATTCGAAAAGGCTTTTTTATTGGTTCAATCTTTTGAAAACCAATTCTGCTTTTGATTTCCCGATTAGTTCAGCTAACGTATCAAGATTTAATTGTTTGATTTTCTTAACGGATTTAAATTTTTTAAGCAACATTTCAGCAGTAGCAGATCCTATTCCCTTTATTTTTTCCAATTCATTTTCAATTGCTGCATTGCTTCTTTTTTGACGATGATGCGTTATTCCAAATCTATGTACTTCATCTCTAATTCGCCGAATTAATTTTAAGCTTTCACTTGCCCATGGAAGTTCAATAGATTCTGAATCGCCAACAAAAAATATTTCCTCTTTATTTTTTGCCAATCCCACTAAAGTAACTTTACCTATTAAATCCAACGCTATAATACTTTCCATAGCGGCATTTAGCTGGCCTTTACCGCCATCAATTATAATAAGATTAGGGATTTGTTTATTTTCATCAATCATTCGCTTGTATCGCCTAAAAACCACTTCTTTCATAGAAGCAAAATCATCTATGCCTTCTACCGTTTTTATATTAAAATGTCTATAATCGCCTTTGCTCGGCAATCCATTTTTAAAGCAAACCATAGCAGCCACTGCGTTTGTACCATGTAAATTGGAGTTGTCAAAACATTCTACATGCAAAGGCAATGATTCTAAATTTAAATCTTTTTGCAATTGATGCAATATCACTTCTACTTCATCACTTGATTTTTCTTCAAGATGTAGCATTTTATTTCGCCTGATTTCATCTATAAAATAGTCCACATTTTTTTGAGACAAATCCAGCAGCTTTTTTTTGTCACCTGCTTTAGGAATTGTAATTACAATATTCGTTTCAGGGTAATGAATTGAAAATGGTAAAATCAATTCCTTTGCTTCACTATTAAAAGATTGACGCAATTGTGCAATGGCAAAGGTCAGAATTTCAGCAGGAGATTCTTCTAATTTTTTTTCTATCGTTATCGTTTTGGTTCTATAAATACTGCCATCATTGACCGCTAAATAATTTACATAAGCTACATTTCCTTCTTCTAAAATGGTAAATACATCTACTGTTCCTGTTTTGGTATTTACTACGGTTGACTTGGCTTTAAATGTTTGAAGGTTGTCAATTTTCTGTTGAATAATTGCGGCTTTTTCAAACTCCAATAATTCTATGTGCTGTTTTTGTAATTCCTTTAGATGCTGCATTAAAGGGCTTAAATTCCCTTTTAACATCGCTTTCAGTCGGTCAAGACCTTCATCGTATTCCGCCTTTGTTTGCAAAGATTCACAAGGACCCTTGCAATTTCCTAAATGATATTCTAGACAAACTTTAAACTTTTTCTTTTCAATATTTGCTTGATTTAAATTCAATGTACAGGTTCGTAAAGGAAAAAACATTTTTATAAAATCGAGCATTTCTTTCACATTGGCAATAGATGTATAAGGCCCAAAGTAGAAGTCATTATTCTTATAAATTTTTCGGGTAAAAAATACACGTGAAAAGTTTTCGTTTTTAATGACAAGATGTGGGTATGTTTTATCATCTTTTAAATTGATATTGTATTGAGGAAGGTATTCTTTAATCAATGAATTTTCTAAAAAAAAAGCATCTGTTTCGTTGTCTACTATGGTGTATTCTATTCTACAGATTTTTTTTACGAGCTCAATTGTTTTTTGGTTTGGAATATTTTTATTGAAATAACTGCTGATTCTTTTTTTCAAATGCTTGGCTTTTCCAACATAGATAAGTACTTCGTTTTTATCAAAGTATTTATAAATCCCCGGTAAACAAGGGATTCCAGAAGAAACCTCTAAAAATTCAGTTTTCGTCATAGGGGATTAATAATTCCAAATAAATGTTTTCTCTTCTACTACAGATGAATTTCGATTGTTTATGATTACAATCTTTGCATGTGACTTCGGTATCCAAGTAAGTTGTGCAATCGTGGAATCGGAAATATTTTTTACCAAAAATACTCGATCTACTTTTTGTGTTTCTGGGTCAACGTATACATCCCATTTTCTCCAAGCTGTTTTTTCAAAACAATCTTTTTTCACATCATAACTTAATGTAAATGATGCAATGCTTTCATCGTAAAATTTAGATTCTTTAACCCAAGAATTCATCCCAATAGAATCAATCTTTGGGGATAAAAATTCGGATAAATTGGTTTCGATGTTTTGAATTTTCAAAAATGAGCTATCCGATATATCATTTTTTACATGAAAATATTTAGGACTGATTCCACTTTGTTTTATTGAAGCAATATCACCCAATAAATAATTGCCAACAGGAAAAAAACTTGCATCAGATTCAGGTTCCGCTGTAGTTGATTTTTTAGCTTTGTTTTGCGAACAAGATGCAATTAGATAAACAAAAATTAAGATGAAAATATAGTCCCGCATTGCGTAAAATTAATTGTTTTGTGGCGCAAGATGAATGTATAATTCTATAATTTTTTGGAAATACCAATTTTAAGTCCAAATTGATATAGTCTTTCATTTTGTTGGTATGCGTTTTTATACGTTGATAAAAATTGATACCTGATTTGTGGCCCAACATTTAGTTCAATATTGTTTTTTAAATCATAATTAATAAACGTTTCTATGCTCGAGTTTACGTTCCATTCACGCATCATCGACTGTTGATATACCTGGTTATTTAATTCTGTAAAAACAGATTGGTCGTTGTTTACAAATAAATAACTGGGTTGAATGGTTGCACCAGCAAACCATTTCAATTTATTGTGACTCATGATTTCAAATTCTGTACCAATTGGAATAGAAACTTGATAAGTGGTGTTTTTGAAAATATTGGACGTGTTATTGAATTTTTTGTTAACCATTGCAACAGAATTATACATTTTAGTAGCATCAGATTTATCGTTGTTGGTTGTAGCATTATTTCCCAATTGGCTGAAATTCAATTGCATACCAGCTTTTATTCGAATGTGTTTAGATACGTTCATTAAAATAGCACCACCCGCCTCGAAATTTACACTCATGTTGACTTTATTGCTGTCTATTGGATTTTGCAAATTTGTATTGTTGCCATAGCGGTAATCCATCGATGGCGTTGCATAAATTTGATATGAAAATTGCTTTCTTTTTTCATTGATTTTTACAGCATTAATTTCGTTATTTTCAAAATCTTTATGGTGAATTAAAAATGTGAAATGTTGTCCAATGTTTTTGATCAATTCAAATTCTTGCCATTGGTTAGCGATTTTGCTTTCAATTTTATTTTCACAAATTTTTGGTGTTTGATTTTTGTTTGAATCGATAAATCTATTTAAAAACTGGGATTCAGAAACATTGGATTCTATATTACCTGTACTAGATTGGGACTGAATTTTATCAGATTTTGTTTTGTATATTTTTGTTCGATTCTTTGTATTAGCGGCGATATTTTTATTTTCAATAAATTTTGACATTTTCGGGGAAGCTTTTACTATTTCTGTGGAGATTTTTTTATCATTATTGCCAAAAAAACAAAATAAAAAGAAAAATAAAATTGATGTACTTATGGAAGGTAAATTACTTCCAGGATGCATTTTATTGAAAAGGCTATTCCATACACGCGCGGATGGCTGCATCTTAAAATTTTCTGTTGAAGATTTTAAAAATGTTTCAAATTGATCTGTTGAAAAATGCTCCATCATGCCAATTCTTTTTTAGATTGATCTAATATGCCATTTTTTATTAAAATCAACTCGAGCATTGCTTTCGCTCTGAAATATTGACTTCTGCTTGAGCTTTCTTGAATATCCAATAGATCAGCAATTTCTTTATGTGAATATCCTTCAATGGCATATAGGTTTAAAACCGTACGATATCCAATCGGCAATAAACGAATACATTCAACAATTTGTTTGGATTGTATTATTGAAGGAATGTTTTTCTCTAAACTGTGCAAATTTTCTGCAAATGATATGTCCAAACAATCTGAAAATCTTTTATTTTTCTTAAGCACATTAATACATGTGTTTACAATTATTCTTCTAATCCATCCTTCAAAAGAACCTGAATTTTGGTATTGATGTAGTTGTGAAAATACTTTTATAAATCCTTCCTGTAACATATCTTCTGCGTCCATTTTGCTTTTTGCAAATCGATAGCAAACACCCAACATTTTAGGACTGTATTTATGGTATAAAAATTCCTGAGCAACAGCATTGTTTTTTTTACTTCCGTCAAGTATTTCCTCTTCTGTCATGGGAAAATCATTTTATTAAATGTAAGGATTAAATTTGGAAAAAAGATGTTTGAAATGTTCAAAAGGTTCAATACGTTCAATGAGTTCAAAAGGTTGGAACTATTTTCCGTTTTGGCTTTTTGAAACTATTGAATTAATAGATTATCATGAACTTCAGAATTGCGATAACTTATTGAACCTCTTGAAATCATTGAACCTTTCTTGGGAAGGGTTGGGGATGGGGGATGGGGGATGGGGGATACTCTATTGATTCTTCTCCAACCAATCATAAATCATTTTTTTTTGCTGCTCTGTTAACACTGCATTTTTATGAATCAATGTGTACGATTCTAATGGCATTTCCCCTTCTTCAATTTGTTCTTCAATCTCATGGAGTACGTGATTTTTTTTCTTTAAGGTGTACGTTCCCCAT
>CALQKL020000014.1 GCA_943331145.2 Chitinophaga pinensis | reverse complement strand
TAAACCATTAAACCTTTCGGAAAACCTATCTCACTTCTTGCATTTCTACAAGTTTGAAATAAATACCTTGTTGTGCAAGAAGCTCATCATGCGTTCCCCTTTCGGCAATTTCGCCTTTATTTAAAACGATGATTTCATCTGCGTGACGGATCGTGCTTAATCGATGGGCGATTACTACGGAGGTTCTGTTGTTCATCAAATTGTTAATCGCATCTTGAACCAATCTTTCGCTTTCTGTATCTAATGAAGATGTAGCTTCATCTAAAATTAATATGGGTGGATTTTTTAAAACCGCTCTGGCAATCGTTAATCGCTGACGCTCACCGCCACTTAATTTTGAACCCCTGTCGCCAATATTGGTATCGTATCCCGAATCTTTTTTCTGAATAAAACTATCCGCATTGGCAATTTTTGCAGCTTCTTGAATGCTAGAAAGATCAGTAGTTTCCATGCCTAATGCAATATTATTGGCAATGGTGTCATTAAACAAAATTGGCTCTTGTGTTACAATACTTATCAACGACCTAATTGCATGCAAAGAATAATCTTTTATGTTTACACCATCAACCAAAATTTCGCCGGAGGTTACATCATGGAACCTTGGAATCAAATCAGCTAATGTAGATTTTCCAGCACCACTACTTCCCACCAACGCAATGGTTTTGCCTTTTTCAATTTTTAAATTGATGTTCTTTAAAATCACCACATCATCATAAGAAAAACCTACGTTCTTAAATTCTATGCTATGTACAAATTCATTTATTTTTTTTCCATTGGGATTTTCATCTACCGTTACAGGCGCTTGCAATACTTGTTCTATTCTTTCAATTGCGGCAGCACCTTTTTGCATATTGCTAAACGCTGAGGATATAGATTTTGCTGGATCAATGATGTTGTAAAACAATCCCATGTACGTTAGAAACATCGCGCCATTCATCGCAATTTCATGCGATAAAACCAATCTTCCGCCAAACCATAAAATACCTGCAAATATGGTTACGCCCATTAATTCACTCATCGGAGAAGCCATATCACGCCTAAAACCAACTTGATTTCTGGCCTTTAAAAATTCATCACTTAACGCTAAAAATTTCTGTCTTAGCTTTTGCTCCACATTGAACGCTTTTATCACCCTTAATCCGCCTAATGTTTCTTCAATTGTAGAAAATGTTTCGCCACTTTTTTCAGCAACTTTCATTGATTGTTTTTTCAATGAACGGCTTACTTTTCCAATTACAAATCCCATTATTGGCAAGCAAATCAAAATAAACATGGTGAGTTTCGGACTGATATAAAACAACACTGTTAGGTTTATTATAATGGCCAACGGGTCTTTTATCCAGCCTTCTAATGCGCCAATCACAGAGCCTTCAATTTCATTTACATCATTGGTCATTCTGCTCATTATGTCGCCCTTTCTTTGTTCGGTAAAATATCCAATTGGAAGTTGCAACAGTTTATCGTGCATATCAATTCTTAATTTATTGGCAATGGCATTTTTTACCGGACCCAATGTTCGAAATGATAAATACAGAAACAGATTTTTTAAAAATATCGTAACTACAATTAGAACACATACAATGCCCAAGGCAAAGAAAGCATCTCCATTTTTAATTAAATTCCCCAAATAATCATTTACCCATTGCATAACGAAATTTGAATTCGATTTGACACTTGTTGCTTGATTAACGCCAAAAAGCAATTGCAAAAATGGGAACAGCATCGCTAATGAAAGCACTGAAAAGAAAATAGACAATAAAATGGTAACGAGATATTGAAAAATCGCAGGTTTATACGATTTTAAGTAATTAAAAATTCTAGAATATCGCTTCATGATGTAATAATATAAATCTAAGTTGGCACAAAGTAACTAATTTTACAGCGAATAAAAGGATAATGCCATGATTGAAGGTAAAAGACAAAAACAAGTTGCAGCTGTACTTGAAAAAGAATTGAACGAAATTTTTCAGAGATTAGGATTAACCATGCTTCAAGGAGGTATGGTTTCGATAGCGGGCGTAAAAATTACACCTGATTTATTTGATGCAAGAATTTACCTCAGTTTTTTTAAAGTGAGCGATCCTATTGCCACACTAAAAACCATTCAAGATAGGTCTTGGGAAATTAAAAAAGAACTTACTTCGCGTGTTAGACATCAGCTTAGATCGATGCCTCAGCTTAATTTTTATATTGATGACACCTTGGATTATGTTGATAAAATAGACAAGTTGTTTAAAGACATCAAAACACAAGAAGATCAAAACAAACCAAAACAAGACTAAACATGTATTTAGATTTTGCTTGGCGATATTTTAAGGCAAAGAAATCTGCCAACGCAATCAATATCATTTCATGGATAACAACCGGCGTAATTGCATTTGCAACTTGCTGCCAAATTTTAGTGCTCAGTGTTTATAATGGTTTCGAAGATTTGGTAAAATCATTATACAGTTCATTTTATTCAGAAATCAAAATCATTCCCGCTACCGGAAAAACAATTACACTAAATGCTGAATTAATTAATAAAATTAACCGCAATGATTTTGTAGAAATAGCTTCATATAACATTGAAGAAAAAGCACTTTTAAAAAATGGCGATTTCCAATCGGTGGTAAAAATAAAAGGCGTAGATAATCGTTTTCAATCTCTTGGAAATATTTCGGATAAAATAATCAAAGGGAAATTTCAATTGGGAAATATTGACACACCGAAAATCGTTGTTGGTTATGGTGTTCAACAAGCCGCAGGTATTGTTTTAAATGATGCTTTTGGCCCTGAACAATTAACGATTATCCTGCCCAAATCCAACACTGTTCAAAGCGATCCGCTCTCCAATTTAAGCGAGGGCGTAATTCAAGCATCTGGTGTATTTTCCATTCAACAAGAATTCGACAACAGTTACGCACTCACAAATATTGATTTTTTAAGGCAACAAACCGGAATGCCAGAATATACTTTTTCGGCCATTGAAATAAAATTGAAAAAAAATACAGAAGCAGAAAAAGCAGTTGATTATTTAAAGCAGATTATTGGGGAAAAGATGATTATTCAAAATCGATTTGAGCAAAATGCCTCATTGTACCAAACCATGGCCATTGAAAAATGGGCTATTTATGCTGTGCTCACTTTAATCTTAATTATTGCAGCTTTCAATATGATCAGTGCATTAACCATGTTGGTGTTGGAAAAAAAACAAGATATTTCTATCCTTCAAAGTATGGGGGCATCATCAACCCAAATAAAGAAGATATTTTTAAGCGAAGGTTTTTTATTGGGGATAATAGGAACTTCAATTGGTGTAGTTTCTGCAATTTTAATTTGTTTGCTTCAACTCAAATTTGAAATTATAAAAATTCAAGGCGGGTCGTTTTTAATTGATTACTTCCCAGTAAAAATGATCGTTTCCGATTTCCTTATGGTGATTTGCGTTGCCTTTATCATTGTATTCATTGCTTCGTGGCTACCCGCACAAAAAGCATCTAAGCAACCATTAATGTTGAAATAAATACTAATAATCGCCAAGCGCTTCTGGAAGTTGAGCCAACGCTTTTGCCAATTGTTCGTCGTTTGGTGCAATGCCATGCCATTCGTGTGTGCCTTCCATAAAATCAATGCCCTTACCCATTTCGGTTTTCATCAAAATCACAACAGGTTTTTGATTGCCTAATAATGACTTCGCTTTGTTTAAACCTGCAATCACTTCTTCCATATTGTTCCCGTCCATTTCTGTAACGATCCAATCAAATGCTTCAAACTTTGCTTTCAAATTTCCCAACCCCATTACATCTTTTGTAGAACCATCGATTTGTTGGCCATTGCAATCTATAGTTGCAATTAAATTATCTACTTTTTTATGTGCTGCAAACAAAATAGCTTCCCAATTTTGTCCTTCATCTAATTCTCCATCACCTAACAATGCAAACACCGTTTTAGAATCGTTGTTTAACTTTTTGGTTAAAGCCGCGCCTATAGCAACACTTAATCCTTGTCCCAATGAACCACTTGCCATTCTTACTCCGGGTAAATAATCATGGGTGGTTGGATGACCTTGTAAACGGCTGTTTATTTTTCTAAAACTTGCCAATTCCGAAACAGGGAAATATCCACTTCTAGCCAAACAACTATAAAAAACTGGTGAAATATGCCCATTGCTCAAAAAGAAAACATCTTCATTAACGCCATCCATTGAAAATTGAGGGTTGTGATGCATTACATCAAAATACAATGCAGTTAAAAAATCTGTGCAGCCTAAAGAGCCGCCAGGGTGTCCACTTTGTACAGCATGAACCATTCTTACAATATCTCTTCTGATTTGTGAAGCAGTTTGTTTTAAAGTATTTATTTCCACGATATTTTGATTATTGAAATGCAAACCTAAATCAAAAGTTTACAAAGACAAAGAATAAAAAAAATGATTTTTTAAATTCAACAAACAAATTGATTGATTGATTATTTTTTGAAATTCCTTCATATTGCTGAAAAATATATAAAAAACGAAAGATAATTTAATAATTAGCGAAAGCGTAATTCGAAACTAAATTGATACATTTGTAATCAGCATTTATTTTAAAACTGATGGATAATATTTTCCTTTGTGGCGGCTTGTCGTTTTTAATCACCTTTTTTGCTATTCCTGTAATCATTCAAGTAGCAAAAGAAAAAAGATTATTCGACGAACCTGATGAACGAAAAATTCATCAAGTGGTTATTCCTACATTAGGGGGCTTAGGCATTTTTTCTGGATTTGTTTTTTCAATATTAATGGGTATTCCTTTTGGAAGAAATCCTGAGTTTCAATTTTTCATAGCTTCTACTATTGTCGTATTCTTTTTAGGTTTGAAAGATGACATATTAATCATATCTCCATCTAAAAAATTTATTGGCCAAGTGATTGCCGCTGGAATTTTGGTTCAATTTGGCGGTATTCAAATCAATAGTTTACACGGTTTATTAGGTATACAAACAATACCACATTTAGCAAACCTTGCCATTTCCGTCTTAACGATTGTAATGATTATCAATTCATTTAATTTGATTGATGGGATTGATGGCTTGGCTGGTGCGTTAGGTATTATTTCAACTGCTAGTTTTGGTATTTATTTTATATTGGTACATGAAACGGCTTATGCTACAATGGCACTTGCATTAACAGGCAGTTTAGTTGCGTTTCTTATTTTTAATTTCCCGCCAGCAAAGATCTTCATGGGTGATACCGGCTCATTGTTGCTGGGTTTAATTAATTCTATATTGGTGATTAAATTCATCTCCATTGCTTCTGCTGGGAATCATAGTATTTCGTTTAATTCTGCACCTGCAATTGGCTTTTCAATATTAATGATTCCGCTTTTTGATACAATTCGGGTTTTTAGTTTGCGCATTTTAAATAGAAGATCACCTTTTAGTCCGGACCGAAATCATATTCATCATTTTTTATTAGATGCTGGTTTTTCACATCAGCAAACAACGTTAATCTGTGTACTAACAAACTTATTTTTTATTGGAATTGCTTTGTTTTTTGATGGATTAGGCACAAATATCGAGTTCGCCATTCTAATTGTTTCCGGAACTTTATTTATGTGGTCAATTTATTTTTTAAAAAATAAAAATCAAAAAATAGATTCAAAAATGACCAACCTTAAAAACGAAACAACCAGTTCGCATCGTTTTTTATCTACAAAAACCGAAATAGTGGAGGTTGATTAATAAACATCAAAAAGTTTCTTTGGGTGTATTTATAAAAACCTTTCGAAATAAACCTAGTTTTCAATAATTTTGTGCACAATTTTATAATTTATGTCAGATATAAACCAAATATTGACCGATACGGAAGCAACAATGACGAAAGCAATTGGTCATTTAGAATCGGAACTTGCAAAAATAAGAGCTGGAAAAGCAACACCATCAATGCTTGATGGAATTATGGTCGATTATTATGGTAACCCAACACAATTAAGTCAGGTTGCCAATATTTCAATATTAGATGCACGTACAATCTCTATTCAGCCTTGGGAGAAATCCATGTTACAGCCTATTGAAAAAGGAATTATGGCTGCAAATATTGGCATTACACCACAAAATGATGGCGTAAATATTCGTTTGTTTTTACCTCCATTAACCGAAGAAAGAAGAAAAGAATTGGTGAAAAAATGTAATGGTGAAGGTGAAAATGCAAAAATCTCTGTTCGAAACATCAGAAGAGATGGTATTGAACAAGTAAAAAAACTACAAAAAGACGGTGTGAGCGAAGACGAATGTAAATCAGCTGAAATTACGGTGCAAGAAACAACAGATAAATTTATTGCGCTTGTTGACAAACATCTTCTTGCCAAAGAAAAAGAAATCATGTCTGTTTAAGATTTTTGAAATAACATAATAACAACTTTGATATAAAAAATGTACGAACCCAAAGAGGCTTTATTGGTTTTGTTTTCCATCCCATTATACGCTATTTTAATTGGGTTGGAAATAATTTTAAGCAATTGGCAACAAAGAAATTTTTATACGATTAAGGGTGTTTTAGAAAACCTACTGCTTACTTTATTAAATGGGAGCCTGGATGTTTTATTGAGAAGTTTATTTTATTTTTCTGTATTAACATGGAGCTTTCAACATGCATTTTTAAAAATCGAAAACATTTATATTTACTGGTTTTTACTTTTTATTTTAGAAGATCTTGCTTTTTATATAGAGCATCGAGTAGACCATTTTTGCAGAATATTTTGGGCTGTTCATGTAACCCATCACTCGTCAAATGATTTTAATCTAACAACCGGATTTAGATCTTCGGTATTACAGCCTGTTTATAGATTCATTTATTTTATTCCACTTGCACTGATGGGTTTTAAGCCTCTTGATATTATTTTCATGTATGCCATAACTCAAACATATGGCATTTTAGTACACACTCAATATGTAAAAAAAATGCCCAAATGGTTTGAGTGGATATTTGTGAGCCCAGCCCATCATCGGGTTCATCACGCAAGCAATATTACTTATTTAGATAAAAATATGGGGATGTGTCTAATTATTTGGGATAAAATGTTTGGCACTTTTCAAGATGAGTTGGAAGAAGAGCCTGTAAAATTTGGCCTAACAAAACCATTGCCGCCAACTAAAAATCCACTCAAGCTCATATTTCATGAGTGGATATCTATAAAAAAAGACGTAAGTAAAAAGATACCATTGTCTACTAAAATAAAATACTTGTTTATGCCCCCAGGCTGGAGCCACGATGGATCTTCACTTACAAGCGAAGGATTGAGAAAACAACAAGCTGCTAAATAAAACCATTTTGAATTACAATTTAGTCCACAATTTTATAGTATTATGCCGATTGGATAGCTGTTTGGTACAATTTCATTGGACCATTACAGATATCACTTCGGTACAATTGCTTTAATTCCATTAATTTCATCAAATGCAAATTATTCCAGTAGATACGCCTTTATTGGCTGCGCAATTTATAGAGGTTGCGCGCTTACTTTATGCCGATGATGCCAATTGGATACAGCCCTTAAATAAAGACATTGAGGAAGTTTTTGATCATAAAAAGAACAAAGCTTTTCGTTTTGGAAAAGCGATAAGATGGATTTTAAAAAATAATAATGGCGAGTTGATTGGACGAATTGCGGCCTTTGAAAATCAAAAATATAAAAATAAAGGTGATGAAATGCCCGTTGGCGGAATCGGTTTTTTTGAATGCATCAACAATCAAGATGCAGCAGATTTATTGTTGGATAATGCACGCCATTGGCTAACCAAAGTGGGTATGGAGGCTATGGACGGTCCAATAAATTTTGGAGAAAGAGATCGTTGGTGGGGTTTGGTAACAGAAGGTTACAAATCGCCTTTGTATGGTATGAATTACAATCCACCCTATTATAAAAAGCTCTTTGAAAACTACGGTTTTAAGGTTTTTTACAACCAGATTTGCTTAGGGATGAAAACAAAAGAGCCTTTGCAAAAAAAGATTTGGGAAAGACATGATTTGGTTGCATTAGATACTAACTTTTCTGCAAAGCATGCTACAAAAAAAGAAATTGAAAAATATGCAACCGATTTTTCAATTGTTTATAACAAAGCTTGGGCAGGTCATTCGGGGATGAAACAGATTGCAAAAGAACAAGCGATTTTGATGTTTAATAAAATGAAGCCTGTAATGGACGAAAGGCTTTTATGGTTTGCGTATTATAATTCGGAGCCGATTGCCATTTTTATTAGCATTCCAGATCTTAATCAATGGTTCAAGTATTTGAAAGGAAAATTTGGACTTTTACAAAAACTGAAATTTTTGTGGATAAAGCAATTTAAGTCAAATGAAAAATTTACAGGGCTTGTATTTGGCATTATACCTGAGTTTCAAGGCAAGGGAATTGATTCATATATAGTAGCAGAATCTGCAAAAGTATTGCAACAAAAAGATGCACCTTATACTGATTTTGAAATGCAATGGATTGGCGATTTTAATCCTAAGATGCTAAATATCGCAAATAATCTTGGGGAAGTTTTTCCTTCTAGAACTTTAACTACATATAGATATATATTTGACCCTACCATAACATTTAAAAGACACCCAATTTTATAAAGGTTGCGATTAATAGTTTAAATTTGAAATCTAAAACATCGCAATAGCGTTTACTATATGGATAAATTTATCGTGTCCGCAAGGAAATACCGCCCTCAAAATTTCAACACTGTTGTTGGTCAGTCTCATATTACCACTACATTAAAAAATGCCATAAATAACAATAAGCTTGCGCATGCTTTTTTGTTTTGTGGACCTAGAGGTGTGGGTAAAACTACATGCGCACGTATTTTGGCAAAAACAATTAATTGCGAAAATAAAACCCCAGATGGCGAAGCTTGTAACACTTGTAACAGCTGCGTTTCATTTGATCATGGAAATTCTTTTAACATAAATGAACTTGATGCAGCTAGCAATAATGGTGTTGAAGCAATAAAAGATTTGATAGAACAAGTTCGTTTCCAACCACAAGCAGGACGTTATAAAGTGTATATCGTGGATGAAGTTCACATGCTTACTTCTCATGCATTTAATGCGTTTCTAAAAACGTTGGAAGAGCCGCCAGCACATGCCATTTTTATTTTAGCTACTACAGAAAAACATAAGATTTTACCCACCATATTGAGTCGTTGTCAAATTTTTGATTTCAAAAGAATAACAACAAATGATACGGTAACTCAACTTGAATCCATTACAGAAAAAGAAAATATCCAAGCCGAAAAAGCAGCGCTTCATGTGATTGCTCAAAAAAGTGAAGGATGTTTGAGAGACGCACTTAGTATTTTGGATAAAATTGTAAGTTTTACTGGCGGAAATTTGACTTATCAAAATACGTTGGAACATTTGAATATTTTGGATGAGGATTATTTTTTCCGATTTATTGAACATCTAACCCAACAACAACTTCCTGATGCCCTTTTGTTGCACGACGAAATAAATCAAAAAGGATTTGAAGGAGATACTTTACTAGATGGTTTAGCAGAATTTATTAGGAACATTTTAGTTTGTAAAGATGAAAGAGCTCTAAAATTACTAGACGTTGCCATAGATTTCAAGCCTAAATATTTACAAATTGCAAACAAGGTAGAAACAGGTTGGTTGATTGCTACGCTAAATTTAATCAGCGAATGTTCAATTTCTTATAAAGTTGTACGGAACAAAAAATTACACATCGAACTGTTGCTTATAAAACTAAGCTACTTAAGTCAAGCGATTCAATTATCTGTGAATGAAAATGGTTTAGAAAAAAAAAAGATAACTGAGCAGAACAAAGTGCTTTCTTTCAAATCCTTGCCGATTATTGAAGCTGTTGAAGTTGTTTCAAAAAAGATAACTGCAAGTCCAACAAAAACAAGTTCAGAGGCAAAGCTTATTATTCAAGAACCCAAACCAATAATTGCTGCACCTAAAACAGTAGTAGAAAAAAACCAACCCGAAAAACTAAGCAATAAGCTTGGATCGTTGGCATCAATAAAAAACAGGGTTATATTAGAACAACAAAAATTAAATAGCTCAAAACCCATAACACCAGAATTACTACAAGAAGCTTGGAGATTATTTATAGATAGACTAAGTGCAGATAACAATCATTCATCTGCAACCAATTTTAAATTTGCTGAGCTAAGCGTAATAGATGCAAACAATTTCGACATTGTAGCAGAATCCGTAATACAACAAAAATTTATCGAAAGTGAAAGAGCTGCATTAATCACGCATATGCAGCAATTTTTTGAAAATAGATTTTTGAAATACAATGTCTTATTAGAAGAAAAAGAAACTTTTACAGAACAACCAGAAGTACAAAAAAACACAAAAGAAAGGTTTGCATTATTGGCATCTAAATTTCCATTACTAAAAGATTTAAAAGAAAAATTAAATTTAGACCTTGAAATTTAAGCAAACATCGGAATTTGTATGAAATAATAGAAACCTTCTAACAATTCTATATGATATTTAAAGGTTTTTGTATTAATTTCGAGCATCTAAAAAATTGAAATAAAAATATTATGGCAGAGGTATTAAGAATGCCCCGTTTGAGTGATACAATGACTGAGGGTAAAATAGTTAACTGGAACAAAAAAGTAGGCGATAAAATTAAACCAGGGGATGTATTGGCTGAAGTGGAAACCGATAAAGCCACTATGGAACTTGAAAGTTATAACGAAGGTACTTTGTTATATATTGGCGTGGAAGCTGGGAATGCGGTAATAGTAGACGGCATTCTAGCTGTAGTAGGTAAAGAAGGGGATGAATTTCAATCTTTATTAGAAGGATCTCCAGCTGCTGCTTCAACTCCAACAGAAGCGAAACAACCAGAAGCAGTTGTTGAAACAATTGCTGCAGAAACAGTGGCGGTTGCCTCAGGCGATGATGACAGAATCAAAGCATCTCCATTAGCAAAGAAAATTGCAGCTGATAAAGGAATAGACTTAAGTAAGTTAACAGGAAGTGGCGATGGAGGAAGGGTAATAAAAAAAGATGTAGATCAATATACACCAAGTTCTGCTCCACAAAGTTCAGCATCAACTCCATCAGTGGCAGCGTTTTTGCCAAATGGTACTGAAGGACACACCGATATCGCATTGACACAAATGCGTAAAACAATTGCACGCAGGTTAAGCGAAAGCAAGTTCAGTGCACCGCATTTTTATCTTACGATAGAATTAAACATGGATAACGCCATGACTTCTAGAAACGCTATCAATGAAGTAAGTCCGGTGAAAATTTCATTCAACGATATGATTATCAAGGCATGCGCATCCGCATTACGCCAACATCCCGATGTAAATAGCAGCTGGATGGGAGATTTCATTCGTCAAAATCATCATATTCACATTGGCTCTGCATTGGCTATGCCTGATGGATTAATTGTTCCGGTTATTAAATTTGCTGATCAAAAGTCGTTATCACAAATTGCATCAGAAGCGAAAGGTTTATACGCAAAAGCAAAAGACAAAAAAATTCAACCTTCAGAATTTACAGGAAATACATTTACCATTTCTAATTTGGGCATGATGGATATCGAAGAGTTTACGGCCATCATTAATCCTCCAGATAGTTGTATTTTGGCTGTAGGAAAAATAAAAGAAGTAGTCGTTAAAAAAGGTGAAGGGTTTGGCGTGTCAAACTTCATGAAAGTAACGTTAAGTTGCGATCATAGAAGTGTTGATGGTGCAGTAGCAGCAAGCTTTTTACAAACGCTCAAAAAATTCATAGAAAATCCAGTAACCATGTTGGTTTAATATCTTTAAAGGCGGTTTATCCGCCTTTTTTTATACCTAAACATTTAATATGCAGCACATAAATGAAAATCAATCCATCGTTTTATTTGATGGCGTTTGCAATTTGTGTAACTCGGCTGTAAGATTTATCATCAAACGAGATAAAGAAAAAATATTTAAACGCTCTCCATTGCAAAGCAGTTTCAGTGAAACTTTAAACCAGCAATTCCATTTTAAACAACCGCTTTTAAACAGTATTATTTTAATAGAGAACAACAAAGTATATTATAAATCAACTGCAGCACTAAGGGTTGTAAAAAAGCTAAACGGTCCTATAAAACTCCTATACATTTTCATCATTATCCCCCCATTTATACGTGATGCCATTTATAATGTCATTGCAAAAAACAGATATCGTTGGTTTGGAAAAACGAGTTGTGAGGTTTGAGAGGTTTGTGAGGTTTCTGAAGTTCAAAAGGTTCAATGGGTTCAAAAGGTTGGATTATCCCTTTATTTTGTCTGCTTCCACTTCCTTATTCATTATTTTTAATTTATTATTTATTATTCTAATTAGTCCGATTCCCTAAGGTTAAATAAATGTACATACTTCCGAAATTCAACACCAAACACCATACCCCATACGTATTGAATGCTAAAAATGGAACATGCTCCAACCACTAAACCTGCGCAGCGATTTAAACTTTCTTACACCCATCATCCAAAAAATCCCACCCTTACATACTAAACCATCATCCACATGCGTTATAGTGAAGCAATTCTTTATTTAAAGTGAGCATTGCATATAAATTAACCTAAATATACCCGATATGAAAACCTTAAAACAAATCATTTTTGTATTATTTATTGGCCTTTGTGCTACCTCTGCACAAGCTCAAAAATCAAATGAAGTAAAAAAATCGCTTTTTACTGAATTCCCTGGAAGTATTGAAATTTCAAAAAATACATTAAAAAACACTTTGGTTTCAATGCCTGGTCAATTGGTATCAATTCCATTTAACGAAAAATTCATTTTTACTGGGCAAGTTGTTAGCAATGAAATGAAATATGATGATTTACAAACGATGGTTATAAAATCTGAACAATACCCAAACACACTTTTTCAACTTTCTAAAATTTCAAATAAAGACAAAACCATTTCATACGTAGGAAGAATTATGAACAACGAAGCATTGGAAGTGTATGAAATTAAAAGCTATTTGGCCGATAATTACAGCTTGCAAAAAATAGATTTAGATAAAATACTTCAAGATTGTAGCTATTAATATTAAAATTTAAAAACTTAATCCCGATAAAAACAGACCAATGAAAAACTTTACCAAATCAATTTTAGTTATTTTAATTACACTTTCGGCAAGTTGTGCTTTTGCATTGCCCAAATTAAATAGTCTAACCTCTGCAACCGCAACCATATTTTTAGATTTTGATGGACAAACCGTTTCCAGTGCTTATTGGAATGGTGGGAATAAATTATTTTGTGTTGCGCCATCATTAACAGATGCTCAGATCACAGAAATATTTCAACGTGTATCTGAAGATTACCGTCCTTTCAATGTTAACATCACTACAGATTCTACAAAATTTTTATCTGCACCTTTAACAAGAAGAATACGAATTATCATTACGCCAACAAGCAGCTGGAAGCCTAATGTTGGTGGAATTTCATTTGTAGGTTCTTTTACGTGGGGTGATGATACGCCAGGTTTTGTATTCTCTGATCGTCTAGGACCAAATAATGCCAAATTCATTGCAGAATGTTGCAGTCACGAAAGCGGACATACTTTGGGATTATCGCATCAATCTAAATACAACACCGATTGTACATTAGCAGAAACATATAGTACAGGAAACGGAACGGGTGAAATAGGATGGGCGCCAATTATGGGAAATAGTTACAATAGAAATATGACGGGTTGGAATAACGGCCCAACACCTTATGGATGTGCTAACACACAAGATAATTTAAGTATCATTACCAATGCAAACGGATTTGGATATCGTACAGATGATTACGCTGATTCTTTGGACGCAAATTCATACACATTAAGCAGTACCTCTTTTAGCAACGACGGTATTATTACAACCAATAACGATAAAGATGTATTTAGAATTCAATTCACGCAAAGTTCAACACTTCATATTGATGCGACTCCATACAGCAATGGAGTTGGCAACAGCGGATCAAATCTTGACATCAAATTGTTGTTGTATAACGAATCAAAACAATTAATAAGAACTTACGATCCATTAACATCATTATCTGTTAGTTTGGACACTACATTAAAAACTGGCGTTTATTATTTGGCCTTAGATGGAACTGGAAATGTAAATGCTAATAATTACAGCAGCATTGGTTCTTATACGATAACTGGATTTAGAAGTGCTTTACCAATAACTAAAGTATCGTTAAGTGGTAGCTTAGTAAAAAATGCACATCAATTAAATTGGGATATTATTACAGATGAGCCTTTACAAAAATTAGAAATTGAAAGTTCATTAAATGGCGAAACATTCAATAAAATGTCAACCATAACAGATAATGCAAAAGTATTTTCTTGCGCGCCAACAGATAATAAGTTTTATCGTTTAAAAGCAACATCGATTTACAATCAAATCATGTATTCTAACGTCATTTATTTAAAAGGAATAGAAAATAAAATAAAAGCATTTACAATTGGTAATTTTGTATCTGATAAAATATCTTTAACAGCGAACGAAAACTACCAATACAAATTAATGGATAATTATGGCAGAGTATTGGAAATGGGAAGCGGATATAAAGGAAATCAACAAATCAATATGATCGGAAAGAGTGCTGGTATTTATTTCCTACAAATTTTTGGAACAACACAAAAAATGACAGAACGCATTGTTAAACAATAAAAATAAACATTTAATAAATGAAAAGCCGGCTTCGATAGTCGGCTTTTTTGTTTTGGGAACTCGAGGTTTTTTGAAACACGAAGGCACGAAGACGCAAAGACACGAAGTTTATTGAAACACGAAGGCACAAAGACGCAAAGACACGAAGTTTTTTGAAAACAAAGTTGCTAATAATTGGAATTTGCTTCCAACCTTTTGAACGCATTGAACTTATTGAACCTTTTGAACTTCTGAAACTTCTCAAACCTCATAAACATCTCAAACGTCTTTAACCTCTTCTACTGTATAACCACCTTGCCTGTTTCCAAAACCTCTCCGTTAACATCTGAAAGTGCCAATGCGTAAACGCCTGAACTCAAGTGTGATGCATCAACATCCATGATTTGATATGATGCTGTAACTACAAATGATTGCTTGTATACTCTTGCTCCTTTTGCATCATAAATTGTTATAAATCTTGGTAAAGCATTATAAGGAACACCCTCAAATCTAACTTTAAACTTTCCATTGTTTGGATTAGGGAAAATAAATGTATAGGTTAAGATAGTGTCTCTAACATTGATGTTTTCTGAACTATTAATACAGCCATTTAAGTCAACCACGGACACACTATAATTACCTATAGAAGCAGAAGTAATATTTATCGTACTTGAGTTTTGCCCTGATACCAATGTTCCATTGTTGTACCAATTGTATGTATTAACACTAGAATTTACACTTGCCGTTAAACTAATATTTTGACCAGGAAAAATAACAGCAGAAGGCGAAGCTGTTACAGAAATTAAAGGCAATTGATTTACGGTAAGTGTAGCAACATTAGAATTAATGCTAGCACATACATTTGTTATAACCGCCCTGTATTTATTATTGTTCATCGAAAAAGTTACATTGTTTAAAACGATGCTGCTATTGGTTTCGCCCGAAATATTGTTATAAACTGTTCCGCCATCAGTGCTTAATTGCCATTGATAACCAATTCCCGCATCAGGTGAAGTAACCGAAATTGTTGTGTTTTTTCCAACACAAATTACCGCGCTTGTAGGTTGTGCACTTATTGTAGCGCCAGTATTTATCGTTAATGCCGCATTGGTTGATGTTGTTGCACTCGGACAAGTTGTACTATTAACAATTACATGATATTGATAATTGTTCATAGCAGTTGTAACATTATTTATTGTAACTGATGCATTTGTTGCTCCTAAAATATCAGTAAAACTAACGCCTCCATCTGTACTCATTTGCCATTGATAAGTTAAGTTCGTTCCAGAAGCACTTACATTTAAACTTGCATTATTCCCCAAGCAAACTGTTGCATTAGATGGCTGCGAAACTATTGCAGCTGTTGGGTTTACAGTTAAACTAACATTTGAAGATACTACTGGTGTTGTTCCACATCCCAATACATTCAAATGATACAATTGATTGTTCATTGATGATGTAACATTAGAGAGATTTAATGTTACTGCATTTGCACCTTGAATATTTGTAAACGTCGTTCCGCCATCGGCACTTACTTGCCATTGATAGTTTTGAACAGTTCCTGAAGTTTGTGCAATAAATGTCGCGTTTCCACCAGCACAAATTGTTTGTGAAACTGGCTCTGAAACTATAGTTGCCGGAGTTGTTACCGTTAATGTTGCTGCTAATGAAGTAGCTGTTGAAGGACAATCATTGGTTACGAAAACCCTATATTTATTACCGCTTATGCCTAAGTCAACATTACTAATAGTGTATGTTGCACTATTAGCACCAATAATATTACTAAATGTCAAACCGCCATCTGTACTCACTTGCCATTGATAAGCTGGATTGGTACCAGTAACTGTTGGACTAAATGTTACGTCTCCTCCAACACATGCAGTTGCATTAGATGGCGAAGTCCCTACCGCTGCTGCAACACAACTATTTTGTGGATTAATGATGGTAAACGTATCGGTGATGCCTACACGAATGCCGTTGCTTCCAAACAAATTACTTTGGATTTCTACTAACGCTTGATTCTTAAATGCGATATCATCAACATACCATCCTTCCAAATTTGTTCCTACATCCGTAGTGAATCTAAATCTGATTTTAATATTCTGATTGGCATAAGGCGTTAGGTTCACTTTAGTTTTGATGAATTTATTATCGCTACTTCCAGTCCATGCTCTTCTGCCGTTCAATAATGTAGTTGCATCCATAGTTGCAACATAACCACCTTTTAAGAAGTTTGGTTGCATATCGTTCCAAGTTGCTCCTCCATCGGTACTTGCTTCAAGTACACCACCATCATATGTACTTTCGCAATTAAACCAATGACGGAAAGTTAATGGTGGCGGAGTTGCGCCAAGCGCAATTGCATTTGTTAACACCAATGATTGATCAGATTGTACATCTAGATTAGTTGAAAAATATGATTTAGTTGGACTAAAGCTTCTTGCACTTGAAACACTCCAGTTTCCAGTTGTTGTAGAAGTTGTTGTCCAATATGGTGAAGTTCCTGGGCCATTTGCTGAATCTTCAAATAAGTTAACCGTAGGGAAATAACTTCCAGGGTTGGTTCTTACAGTAAATGCATATTGTTGTGTTTGTCCTGCGGCTTGTGTTACAGTAAAACTCACCACACGATTCGCTGCATTATACGTTCCGCCACTTACATAAGTAACGTTTGTTGGCAAAGTATCTGTAAGTAAGAAATTGGTAATACCACCACAATTATCTGTGATTATTGTATTGGTGTACGTAACATTATCCCCCTCCAAAACTTGTTGAACACTTTGAGTCAATCTTAATGTAGCTGTTCCAACAGTAAAATCTGCTACTTGATCCGTTACACTTCCTGACGAACCTTGAGAGGCAAATGCACCCATTCCTCTTCTTCTAAATGCTTCCCAAATTGCGCATAAGTGTGCCCCACCATATAAAATTTGATCGGCTTGTAAAATACCATTTCTAGCATCTATAAATCCTGGACTACATGGTTGAAGCTTCATCCCTTCTGTTACCAAACGCAATGCAATGCTGTTTCCCCCTTGATTGGTCGTATCAAATAAATTAGGGTTGATAAATCCTACTTGATTAATGATATTCCATGTCATATCCCAAAGCGCAGCACACCAAATTTCTCCTCTATCATGAACAGCAGTAGGAATTGTGGCAGCATATACTTTATTATTAACATTAAAATTCGTGCAATATCTTTGAGTACGGATACCTACAGAAGATGCTGATTGTCCAGAAGCATAAGTGCCTACAGATCTTGGTGTACTAAATCCTGTAGTTAGTGTTGACGTTGCCCAATTTTGTGTGTACATCAATCCATAATAATCACTCCAGCCCTCTCCCATTTGTTCTGTGTTTTGTAAACATCCCGCTTGTGCTGGTCCACCAGTTAATCGATTTGAAATACCATGTGCGAACTCATGGCTAATAATACCATTGTCAACATCTCCATCTTTTTGAACTGCACCACTCCAGAGATACATTTGCATTCTTCCACTTCCACCATCAGCAGGCGTAGCAAAATTGGCATTATTTGTTCCTGAGCCATCTTGGGCATCTGCTAGTACATAATCATTTTCTGCACCACCACGGCCAAGGTTAGACGCTTGGAAATTTCCAGACACTTCATCAAATCCATATTGATAAGTTAAATCGTGAATGATGTTATTCCAGTAAAATAAATTGGTGATATTAAATTGCTGATTGGGTACTGGTGTGGTTTGTGTTGGTGTAACTGTATAACTTGGTGTAAATTCAAAACTTAAAGGATCCGAAGGCGTCGTTGATGTTGCCGGAATCCCCGTTCCATTGTTACCATTTCTATCTTCTTGAGCCCAAACATTATTCCCTCTGGTGTAATTGAAATCCAATGTGCCATTGTTGTGCCATTTTAAAGTAGTTGCATTTCCAGATGTTAATGTCCATGGATTAGTTACCACTGCATGCGCACCACCAGTATGTTGCGGACTTTCCGCAGGATAAGGAATAACACGGTACGTAACAGTGTTTACAATACTTGGGCTATTTTCTAAAACTAGATTTTTTGAAATTGTTGGTGCATTATTATTAATTGAAATAAGTTCGTTTTTTGGATGATCATTTAAATGTAAAAATCCAACTTCTGGTTCGCCCCAATTACAAGTAACGGTATAGTTATCTATCCCAACTATTGAATTGTCGTTTGCATTTACACGAACCATCCAATAATCAGAAGCATTTGTTGGGATCAAATAAACTTGCCAACATAGCACTATTTTTTTCCCTTCTTCAATGGGAACCCAAACCAATTCTGCACTTATGTTTTCTCTTGACACATTCATTTTGTCAAAGAAAACTTTATGTCCATTTTTTTCAACCTTTATGATTTCAAGATTTCTTGAAGTTGATAATTTACGATCAGCCATTGCAGATAAAACCGCAGATGTTGCATCAATGGTAGGAATTCCATTATTACCTAATGTCCTTTTTTCTATTCCTGAAATTCTACTCCCAGCTTTAGAAACCAATTTCCCTGATTTAAATGCCAACGTTTGAATTTGATTGTAAATCGGCAAACCCAAATAAGACTGTTGAACATAAATCATTTGCAGTTTTGAATAATTATTGTTGTAAGCATCGCTAACAATTGAATTACTTAAATCAGTTGAATTTAATCCGATTTCATTACCATTTTGTTGTAGCAATTTAAATGCATCTGCTTCACTAATGTTCTGAGCAAAAATTGTATTGATGGATAAAACAGAAAAAATAACGAGTAGAATTTTTTTCATATAAATATTCGATTTTGGTTTGTAAAATCGCGACGTAAAATACATCATTTTTGTGAGTAACCCCACCCTGTTTAATAAAAAAAGGGTCTCGATATGGAGACCCTTAACAATCTTATGAAAACAATTTTTACTGTTTAACCAATTTTCCAGAATTAATTTTGTTTCCTTTGTTATCTGTAATCATTATCATATATGTGCCGGCTGCTAATTTTTTAGCAATCACCTCGATTTTTTCATATGCTGATGTTAAGTTGAATGTTTTAGAAATCACTCTTGCTCCTTTTGAATCAAACATGGTTATTTTTCCTGATTGACTTTGATCTGTTCCAAAAAACTGTATATAAAACTGTCCGTTATTTGGATT
>CALQKL020000013.1 GCA_943331145.2 Chitinophaga pinensis | reverse complement strand
CTGCTTATCATGATAGCACAAGAGGTAATAATGTTTGGGCACAAGAAGATAGAGACAACAATAACATAAATGGTAAAGGAGCAACTTCTTCTACTGCTCAGCCTTCATTGACATTTGATATTGCACCAGATTATGCGGTAGCACCTACAACAACTAATTTTCAACGTTTCGCAACAACCAATTTATTTTATTGGAATAATTTGATGCATGACCTTACTTACAATTATGGTTTTGATGAAGTGTCGGGTAATTTTCAAAATAGCAATCAAGGTAGAGGCGGTTTGGGCAGTGATTATGTAGTGGCTGATGCACAAGATGGTAGCGGTACTAATAATGCTAATTTTTCAACGCCTGTTGATGGAAGCAAGCCAAGAATGCAAATGTATTTATCAACTTACACTACACCTAACCGTGATGGTGATATTGATAATGGTGTAATCGCACATGAGTTTATGCATGGGGTAAGTAATCGTCTAACTGGTGGTCCAGCAAATTCATCTTGTCTTAGTAATGCAGAACAAGGTGGCGAAGGATGGAGCGATTATTTGGCATTGATGAGTGTTACCAATTGGGCAACTGCAACAGTCAATGATGGTGCAATTGCTCGTCCCATAGGTACATATTTATTTGGACAAGCACCAACGGGAGCGGGTATACGCACTTACCCATATTCAACAAACATGAGCATCAATCCTTGGACTTATGGAATGATGACTGGGTCGGGTGGCGCAGTACACAAAATTGGCGAAATTTGGTGTGCAACTTTATGGGATATGACTTGGGATATGATAGCTATGGATGGCATTAACGCCAATATTTTCAATACTAATGGAATCGGAGGTAATTCTGCTGCTTTAAAATTGGTAATAGAAGGGATGCGTTTACAACCATGCAGTCCAGGATATATTGATGCAAGAAATGCCATTCTAAAAGCGGATACCATATTCTTTGGTGCAAAATATAGTTGCGCTATTTGGAAAGCATTTGCAAGAAGAGGAATGGGGAAATTTGCATCTCAAGGTTCTTCAAACAGCACAACAGATCAGGTTGCAGATTTTACAGTAAATGGTGGTGGAAGTTTCTCCATTTCTCAAAACGTAACACAACAATCCGAAGGGTTGAATGTAACATATACGCACACAGTAAACACTGGAAATTGTGGCGCAATTGTAAATCACATTATTCGTGATACACTTCCAAACAATGTAACTTATGTAAGTGGTGGAACGTATGATGCTGCAACACGTGTGGTGAGTTTCCCAGTTTCGTTGGCTTTTGGTGAAACTCAAAATTATGCATTTACAGTAACGATAAACAATGGCGCATATTTTGCACCAGTTTTATTATTGGATGAAACGGTTCCAACAACAACCATTTCTAATGTTTGGACACCAACTTCAACAACGACAAACAATTGGACAACTTCAACAACACAAAAAACAAGTGCACCAAATGCATTTTTTACATCGAATCTTACAACTGTATCAGATCAAAAATTAGAAATAACAAACGCTTTATTATTACCAGCGAACCCGCCTTCACTTACATTCCAAGGATTTATCAATTCTGAGTCTGGATGGGATGGGGGTGTTGTGGAAATTAGTACAAATAATGGAACTACTTGGTCTGATTTGGGTGCTTCAATTGTATCTGGGGGATATAACGGAGCTTTAGGAGCTAGCACAAACCCTTTATCTGGAAAATCTGCATTTAATGGCAATAGTGGTGGTTTTGTAAAAACAACCATTAACTTAAGTACTTATGCAAATCAATCTGTAAAATTCAGATTCCGTTTTGGATCAGATGCGAGCGTTGCTGGAACAGGTTGGTATATCGATGATATTCAACTCAAAAGCACGCCACAAGTAAATATCAAAGGAATACTATTTAATGCATCGAATGCTAAAATTGCAACTGCAGATACGGTAACAATAATTTTACCTGGAAGCAATACTTGTATTCCTGCTACAATTTCTACACAACCCGCTAACGTTTCAATTTGCGAAAATGCAAATTCAGCAACTGTTTCTGTAACAGCTTCTGGAACTGGAATTACATATCAATGGCAATCTAGTAGAGACAATGGCGTTTCATTTTCAGATGTTGCCAATGAAAATAACACAACTTATAATGTTTCAAATTTAACAACATCAAATAATGGCAATCAATATCGTTGTAAAATAAATGGAACTTGTACCACAGAATTTTTCTCTGCATCTTCAACCTTAACAATAAATAGTTTGCCAGCTTCTCCTTCAACAATTGGAGCATCAAGATGTGGAACAGGAACTTTGGTACTTTCTTCAAGCGCTGGAACCAATGAATCAATTGAATGGTTTGCTGCTTCTTCAGGAGGTAATGCAATTGGAACAGGATTAACTTTTACAACACCAAGCATCAGTGCATCAACAAACTATTATGCACAAACAAAGAATACGGTTACGGGTTGTTTTTCAGCATCAAGAACATTAACAGGAGCTACTATACTTTCAACGCCAACAGCACCAACAGGAACAGGGGCTTCTACATGTGCTTCTACATCAGCGGTATTGTCTGCAAGCACTTCAAATGGACAAACGATAAATTGGTATAGTGCAGCAGTAGGAGGTACGTTGCTTGTTTCAAATTCTAATTCATATACAACCCCTAATTTAACGGCTACTACAATTTATTATGCAGAAGCAAATAATGGAACTTGTGTTTCGTCAACAAGAACTGCAGTTACAGCTACAGTAAATGCACTGCCAGCAACTGTAGCAACAGTTGTCAATGCATCTAAATGTGGAACAGATACTTCTACAATTTCGGCAACTGCATTAACAGGAATGACCATCAATTGGTATGCTGATTCTTTAGCAACAAATTTATTACAAGCAGGAACGCTTACAGGGGTAAATAAATTTATAACACCTTCATTATCTTCAACTACTTTATACTGGGCTGTTCAAAGAAATTTAACCACTGGTTGTAAATCTGCAGCAAGTAAAAGAGTTACTACAACGATCAACGCTCGTCCTGCAAGTCCTGCAGTGACCAATGCTTCTAGATGTGGCTCAGGAAGAGTAACGTTAACAGCTGTTGCACCAACAAATCCAGTAGGTACATTAGCTTGGTACAGTACTACAACTGGAGGGACTTCATTAAGCACAACAACTTCATATCAAACGCCATCGATTACGGTCTCAACTACTTATTATGTAGAAGCAAGAACTACCACTACAGGGTGTATATCATTAACTAGAAGTCCGGTAATCGCAACCGTTAATGCTGTACCAGCTGCACCAGCTGCAGTAGCTGCTTCACGTTGTGGAACAGGAACAGTAACGGTTGGTGCAACTCCAGCATCAGGACTTACAGTTGATTGGTATTCGGCTTCAACCAATGGAACATTGTTGATTTCTGGATCATTAACATACACTTCACCAAGTATAACGTCATCTAAAACATATTATGCACTTGCTAGAAATGCTTCAACCACTTGTGCATCTTCAACTAGAACTGCTGTAACAGCAACCGTAGCAACTACAACGCCAGCTGCTCCAACAACGTTATCTGGATTATTAGCCATCTGCCCAATTGTAGGTACAGTAAATGGAACTACATACACAGCGTCAACTGTAACAGGAATCACCTCGTATAAATGGAGCATTCCAACTGGAGCTGTTATTGATAGCGGGAATACAGGATTAAAAATTAGAGTAAGGTATATAACAGCAGGCACAAATGACAGTATCATTGTTCAATCAAACAATGGTTGTTTGAGTGCAAAAAGAGGAATTAAATTAACGACAACAGGATGTGCTACTACTCCTTTAGCAAAAGGCGATGCCAACGTAATATCAGCTGGAAATTTTTCTGTTGACGTATTCCCTAATCCTTCTCAAAATAAATTTTCAGTAAAAACGAACACAAATTCAACTGAAAATATCAAAATAAATATTCTTGATTTACAAGGAAGGGTTTTGAAAACAATTTCTTCAAATGCTACGAGTATGATTGATTTTGGAAACGATTTAAAACCAGGTTTGTATATCATAAAAATCCAACAAGGAAAAAATACAATCACACAAAAGATTTCTAAATTATAAAATTATAAAGCTGAATATTAAAGAGCCGTCTGATAAAAAACAGACGGCTCTTTTTTTTCTCAAACCCAACCCCAAACAACAAACAACAAAGAATAAACCCCAAACACCCAACCCCAAAACCCAAACACCAATTTTTATAATTCACTTGTAGAAGATTTGAAAACACTTTATGTTGGTGATGATAGAAAGAAGAATAATTGCGTTCAAGATTTCAATGGAGAGTGTTGTTATTATGGAATGGATGATGCTTTTATTATCGTGTTTTCGTTGTTAATTAATGAAAAAGTACGTTCATTAGGACATAGAAAAATTATGTTGAGTAAAGATTATACACTTATTGGTGTTTATTTGCAACCACATGTTACATATGGTGCAAATGCAGTTTTGGACTTTAAATAACAAAAAGCATTCTGATGATAAATGAAGGTTTGGGTAAAGAAATTCGCTTAAGAAATTTGATCTAATGGAATAATTGCAATTAAATTACATCCTTCATTTATGGTAGAATTGATTTGCATTTCTCCATTAAAAAGTTCAATACGTCGCTTGATATTTGCTAATCCAATCCCTTTTTTAATTTTCTTTTCGTCAATCCCAATTCCGTTATCTAAAATCTCCATTTTTAAAAATTCTTTTTCAATATAGATTTTAATTTTTATCGTAGTTGCTTTTGAATGACGAATAATGTTTCGTAATTGTTCTTGTGCAATACGGTATAAATTGAGTTTTAAATCTTCATTTAATTTATAATTTACTTCATCAAATTCAATACTCAGATTTGTACTATATTGATTTTCAAAATTTATGTTCAAAAGTAATTCCGAAAAGTTGTCTTCTAAATTACTATTTCCAAATATTGAGGGTGCTAAACGATGTGATAAGTTTCGGATTTCTTCTAAAGCCAAATGTATAAAATGCTTTGATTTATTTAACCATTCTTTGCTGTTTTCTGGCACTCCCTCTTGCAACATGTCTAAGCTCAATTGACTACTCGCTAAAATTTGACAAACATTGTCGTGCAATTCAGCGCCAATCTCATATCGTTCATCTTCTTGAGTTTTAATAATAGCTCTGGTTATGCGATGCTCTAATTTTATTTTTTCAGTTACATCAATCGCAATAGCAGATTCATAAACGATATCATTTATATAGTATAAGTTACCGTATATATCGACGTCGATTATTTCACCTGATTTTTTTCTGTGCTTAAACCTTCCTTTGAAAATTTTATTGTTGTGTGAAATTTCTTTTGCTTTAGAATATTTTACATCTGCGGAAAAATCGTCAATTACAATATCTACCAGCTTCATTTTTAAAAACTCATCTTTAGAATATCCATATTGTTCAACTGCAGCTTGATTTACTTGAAAAAAATCAAGACTATTCACATTGAAAATCCACATTGGCTGTGGACTAAGTTCAAACAAATTACTATATCTTTTTTCAGATTCTTCAAGTAATAAAGTTGATTTTTTTCTTTCAATACTGTATAAAATACTTTTAATCAAAGAGCTTGCATTAATGTCATCTTTAACCAAATAATCGGAAATACTAAAGGAAAGCGCACGTACACTAAATTGAATATCTGTAAAGCCTGTAAGGATAATTACAGGCGTAACATTTGCAACTTCTACAATTTGTTCTATTAAATTTTCTCCAGCTTTATCAGGCAAAGTGAGGTCTAAAAGGATTACATCAAATACATTTTCTTTAATTAGCGTATATGCTTGTTCAAATCTATTTGCATTTGTTATGTTAAGGTGTTCAACTTTTTCTTCTAAATAATCTTTTATAATTATATAGTCTCCCAAATTATCTTCAATTACCAACACATTTAAATTTTGCAAATCGCTCATTTGACTAATGTTTATAATTAGGTAATTGAGCTACATTCATCCAGAAGTCTTCAATTTTTTCTATGGTATTTGAAAATTCATCAATATTGACAGGCTTTGTAATATAACAATTTGCATAATGTTTATAAGAGCTTATGATGTCTTTTTCGGATGATGAAGTAGTAAGCATTATTACAGGGATATGCCTTAAGTTTTCGTTTGATTTGATGTGAATCAAAACTTCTAGCCCATTTTTTTTGGGTAGGTTAATGTCAAGTAAAATAAGGTCTGGTAAATTTTGAGAATTTGAAATTAAAATATTATCCAAATATTCAATTGCGATTAATCCATTTTTTGCAATTTCTAAATGCCCAACCATTCTTCTTTCTTCTAGTGCGTCCTTTGTTAAGATTATATCTCCAGCATTATCTTCAACGAGTAATATGTTTAATTTTTTCATGGTTGCTTGTTTGTTTTTTCTGGAATTAAAAATCTGCGTTTATTAAACAAGAGTCAAACCTATTAAAGTTGATAAGTGTGAACATTCAATTTTATTCAATTTAAGTATTTTTTTTTAAACAGGAACCGTAAAATGAAATTCACAGCCCATATTTTTTTCTGATTTCAACCAAATTCTGCCACCGATACTTTCAATGATTTTTTTTGTAATCGCTAATCCAATCCCTGTTCCACTATATTCTTCTTTACTATGTAATCTTTGGAAAATAACGAAAACCTTATCATGATAAGCCTGCTCAATGCCAATGCCATTGTCTGAAACCACAAAATGATAATTTGTTTTTTCGGGATAACATACTATAGATATCTCTGGAGAAATGCCCGTTTTATGATATTTTAAAGCATTACTTATTAAATTTTGAAATACTTGTCGAATGGGTGTTTTATGAGTATTTATTTTGGGTAAATCGATTTTTTTAATACTGGCATTAAGCTCAATAATTTGTTGACTGTGTAGAATTTCTATTTCTTGTATGACATCGTTAATATCAACTTCTTTTAGTTTTTCATTTGATTTCCCTGCTCTTGAATATTCTAAAAGGTCTAAAATAATATGCCGCATTCGCTTAGCGCCATCAACCGCATAGAAAATATATTCTTTTGCTTTTTCATCAAGTGATTCGCCATATTTTTTCTCTAGTTGCGATAAAAAACTGGTTACCATTCTAAGGGGTTCTTGTAAATCATGAGAGGCAACATAAGCGAATTGCTCTAATTCGTTATTGGTTTTCTTTATAGATTCTAAAGCTTCATTTAATTGAATCTCTATTAGTTTTCTTTCTGTAATGTCTAATCCATAACCAATCACAAATTTTAAAGAGTCATTTTCAAAATAAGGGTAAAAATTTCTTAAGACATAATTGATACTACCATCTGGTTTTTTATGTTCATCAATCCATTTTATGGTCTTTTTTTGATTTACAGCATCTTCAAAAATATCCCATCTTTTTTTTGCCAACGTATCGTCAATTCCCTTCATTCTTGCATAATCAAAATCATTCTTGTTTATCATCCAATTTCTGATTTCATCATTTTGAATGGCATGCTTATTTAAAAAAATATAATTGTGATCCGGTGAAAATACGGCAATATCTGTTGGGATATTATTCAGTATATCTTCGTTGAACTTCTTTTGTTTTTCAATCTCATGGCTAATTCTAATTCTATCTGATATATCTCTTTCTACAACTACCCAATTCATTAAAACATTGTCGTCGTTGAAAACTGGGTTCATAGATAATTCAACCCAATACAATATTCCATTTTTCTTTTTCTTATCAAGTTGAACTTGAAACGGCATTTGATTTTTTATATTGCTAGATATTAAATCGGAAATTTCTTTATTGCTATGCGGATTTGAAATGAATAGTGGCGTTTCTCCTAATAATTCAGATTCACCATATCCCGAAATTTTCGAATAGGCTTCATTTACATAAATAATATCCAATGTGCTATTTGCTTTTAAAATCAAAATACCATCGTTGGTATTGGTGGCTACAAATTGCAGTAATTTCAAACGGAGCTCTTCATTTTTTTGATTGGTAATATCACGCATCGCACCAATCATTTTAATGGCTACGCCGTTTTCATTTCGTAAAATAAATCCATTATCAGCTACGAAAGCGTAAACGCCATCTGCTTTTAGATATCTATATTCATGTTTCCAAAAATTATCTTCCGAATCAATCGCAATTGAAATGCTTTTCATCAATTGTTCAAAATCTTCTGGGTGTATTCTTTTATTCCATACATCTAAACCTTGAAGATTATTTTGAATTTTATAACCAAAATACTTTTCATATCCATCACCATAAAATATTTCGCCTGTTAGTATGTTCCAATCCCATATAGCCTCAGAGGTGGCCTTATTTACATACTCATATCTTTTGTTGTTTTCTTGAAGTAAAAGTGTAATTTTTTCAAGTTGATTTTGACTCTCAACCAACTTTTTTTTCTGATCGTTTAATTTATGAACCAATTGTTTTAATTCTTCATTTACTATTTCTTGAGTTTTTAATAAATGAAGCAAGTCAATCAACGGATTATTTGGTGCGAAATCTAATAAGTTTAGTCCTGAATTGTTTAGTGTTTCTGTTGAGTCAAACCAAGCCGCCCCTATAAAAACAATTTGATGCCTATCGGCTAGATAGTTAAATTGGCCCTTCAATAATATGTCAAAATCATTTTTTGATTTTAAAAAAACAAGCTGATTCGTTATGGCTGATATTTCTGAAAAATTAATTTCTGAAAGCAATGGCCTATCTATTGTGAAAAAGTCTAAGAGTTGCTTTCCCCTGGAATCTGGTGTAATTTTTTCAATTGAAGGGCCATAGTTTTGTATAATCAGATTTTCATCGAATAAAATATAAAATGGAAATATTTTTGAAAATTCCCCTAAATCAAATTGTATGTTGTTGTTCATATTTTACCAACTTACTTTAAATACTTCATGATTATTACCAGCCTCTCTACTTTCTAAAAGTGTAATGTCGATTTTAGTTTCATACAATTTGCCTAGGCCAGATAATAGTCCATGCACAAAATCTTTTAATCCCTCACGTTTTGAAAAATAATGTATATGAATGCTGTTTTCTTCAATATCACTTACTTTAAATTCTGGAGGAGTTAGTTTAGGATACAACAGCATGATGTGGTTATGAAATTGAGGTAAATTGGTAAGAAACATTTTTAAATTTGAACCTCCTGCCTTCATTAATGAGCCATATTTTTCATTTGTTGTTTTTACAATCCACCATTCTCCAAAAAGGAATAAAACTTGATCTAAAGGGATACTCATTTCTTCGCTTATTGCTCCAGCTAAAGAATAAGTAATGGCATCATCGTAAGGTTCGTTGCTAATGAAATAGTCAACATCAATTCCACTTCGTGTTTTTATCAATTCCCATTTCGCTTCTCCAAAATTTCCTACTACCAATTCCTCAATAGATTTGTTTACGATTCCGTACATATTTAAATTTTAGTGTGAATTAAAAATACTCCACTTAGTCAAATATTGCTCTATAATGAGCTTTTAATTTTTTATCTAAAATAAACATTAGAAACTAGTAATTAGACAAAATAATATTTCTTATGTGTAAATTCCCATCATTGATTTCAATAAAATGGCTTATTTCAAAGAAAATAATCAATAATATTCCTGCTTATTTAAATTGTATTCTAAAAAAGTGCCGAATTACTTATTTTTTAAAATCAATTTTTATAACTTACAAGCATTATAATTTCCCATTTCAAATTTTTGAAAATCATGCAAGTATTAAAATTTGGAGGCACTTCTGTTGCCAACGCAGAAAATATAGAAAAAGTAATTTCAATAGTTACAAAAGTAATTTCGAAAGAACCTACAGTCGTTGTTGTTTCTGCACTTGGAGGCATTACAGATATTTTGCTGGATTCTGCAAACATTGCAGCTTCTGGATCACCAGAATTTGAAGCGAAAATATCAACTGCCGAAAAAAGACACTTTGATTGCGTTTCTCAATTGATAGGGAATAATCCACCTCAAGAATTGATTTCTTTTATTAAAAATACTTTTGAAGAAATAAAAAATCTTTGTAATGGAATTCTATTGCTGAACGAATTAACGCCTCGTTCTAAAGATAGAATTGCTGGTTATGGCGAGTTACTATCATCTAAAATAATAACAGCTGCATTTAATCAAAAATCAATCAGCGCTACTTGGTTAGATGCTCGAAAACTAATTGTAACCAATTCTGCTTTTGGTTCTGCAATTGTTGACTTTGATGTGACCAATCAAAAAATTAATGAATCGGTTAATCAACAAGTTTCAAATTTATTTATTGTACCTGGTTTTATAGCTTCTGATACACATGGCGTTTCTACTACACTTGGTAGAGGTGGTTCGGATTATACCGCTGCTATTTTTGCTGCTGCTGTTTCCGCATCCAATTTGGAAATATGGACAGATGTTAGTGGGATGATGACAGCAGATCCTAGATTAAGTAGCAACGCTAAAATAATTCCATACATCTCCTATCAAGAAGCAATGGAGTTGTCGCATTTTGGCGCTAAAGTTATTTATCCGCCAACAATTCAGCCAGTAATGAGTAAACATATTCCTGTTTGGATAAAAAATACATTTGCGCCTGATGATTTTGGTACTATGATTTCAAGTCAACAATCCTTGAATAATAAAAACAACAACATCATTACCGGGATTTCGAGCATCAACAATATTTGTTTAATTACACTCGAAGGAAGCGGAATGGTGGGTATTCCCGGATTTTCTAAAAGATTGTTTGAAGCATTAAGCAATGAAAAGATTAATGTTATTTTAATTACTCAAAGTTCTTCTGAACATTCTATTACGGTAGCGATTGATAGCAGTATGTTTGAAAAAGCAAAATCGGCAGTCGATGTTATTTTTTCAAATGAAATCGCATTAGGAAAAGTTGATCCTTTAATCTTGGAAAAAGAATTATCTATCGTAGCATTGGTAGGAGAAAATATGGAAAACCATACGGGTGTAAGTGGACGTATGTTTAGTGCAATGGGTAGAAATGGTATCAATATCAGAGCGATTGCGCAGGGCTCATCAGAAAAAAATATTTCTGCTGTAATCTTCACAAAAGATGTAAAGAAAACCATCAATATTTTACATGAAGAGTTTTTTGAAACTACATATAAACAAGTTAATGTGTTCTTAGCCGGCGCAGGAAACGTAGGGAAAAAATTGCTCAGTCAATTAAAACTACAATCTGAAACACTACAAAAGAATTTACACCTTAATATTCGTCTAACTGGTATTATCAACAGTAAAAAAATGTTGATAAACGAATCTGGTATTGATGCTGAAAATTGGGAGCAACTGCTTAGTCAAGGCACAACATCTGATATCAATGAATTTGCAAAACAAATCATCGATTTAAATTTGAGGAATACCGTTTTTGTAGATATTACCGCTCACGAAAATGTAGCGAATGTATATGAGCAGTTGCTTGAAAAAAGCATTGCAGTGGTTGCTTGTAATAAAATTGCAGCATCTTCTGCGTATAGTCATTATAAAAAATTGAAACAGTTATCCAGAGAATACAATACGCAATTTCTGTTTGAAACCAACGTGGGTGCTGGATTACCGATTATAGGAACCATAAATGATTTGATACATAGCGGTGATAAAATCAATAAAATCGAGGCCGTACTGAGTGGAACATTGAACTTTGTTTTTAATAATTATAATGGTACTAAAAGTTTTGCTGAAGTAGTTAAAATGGCACAGTCTGAAGGTTACACTGAACCAGATCCAAGACTCGATTTAGGTGGAAAAGATGTAATGAGAAAGATTATGATTTTAGCAAGGGAAGCAGGCGAGCATTTGGAAATGGAAGCAATCGAAAATAATTCTTTCATGCCTGAAGCATGTATGCAAGGTTCTGTTGATGAATTTTATACTTCAATGGAAAAATTCGAATCGCATTTTAAATCATTGTATGATGATGCCAATGCAAATGGAAATAAATTAAAGTTTGTAGCGTCTTTCGAAAATGGTAAAGCATCGGTTGGTCTTCAGCAAATTCACCCCAATCATGATTTGTATAATTTGTTTGGAAAAGATAATATCGTATTGTTTTACACGGATAGATATAAAGAACAACCTTTGGTGATTAAAGGAGCAGGAGCAGGCGCTGAAGTAACCGCTAGTGGCGTTTTTGCCGATATTATCAGAGCATCTAAAATATAATTTATGCAATCCTTAAAAGTGAAATCACCAGCTACATTATCAAATCTTTGTTGTGGCTTTGATATTTTAGGAATGGCTTTAGAAATTCCTTTTGATGTTATAGAATTAAAGTTGAGAGATGAACCTGGGATTTCAATTAAACATCTTGATGATTTTAACCTGCCTACAGATCCTGAAAAAAATATTGCTGGTGTAGCATTACAAGCAATGATGAATCAGATGGGTTTCTCAAAAGGGTTTGATATCATTATAGAAAAGAAAATAAAACCAGGAAGTGGCATAGGTTCAAGTGCGGCAAGTGCTGCGGGTATTGTGGTAGCTGCAAATCATTTTTTTGAAAATAGATTTACAAAAAAAGAACTCGTGTCTTTTGCAATGGAAGGAGAGGTGTTGGCTAGTGGTTCCCGACACGCGGATAATCTAGCGCCATGTATTTATGGCGGGTTGGTATTGATTAGAGATACGCCAACTTTAGATATTATCGAATTGAAAACACCGCCACTTTACATAACAATCGTACATCCTCAAATTGAAATAAAAACATCTTATGCGAGAGAAATTTTGCCTAAGGAAATTCCATTGAAAAGTGCAGTTATACAATGGGCAAATGTAGCTGGATTGGTAACCGGCTTTTTACATTCAGATTACAAGTTGATTGGTCGTTCGTTGCAAGATATTATTGTAGAGCCCGTTAGAAGCAAACTTATTCCAGGCTTTGATTTGGTTAAGAAAAATTGTTTGGATGCAGGGGTTTTAGGTGGAGGTATTTCAGGTAGCGGTCCATCATTATTTATGTTGAGCGAAAACGAAGCAATTGCAAAAGCTGCAGAATCAGAAATGAAAGCGGTGTACACCAATTTAGGAATAGATTTTAAAACATATGTTTCTACGGTTTCGACAAATGGGGTGGAAGTTTTTTAAGTAAAAAGTAAAAAGTAAAAAGTAAAAAGGTACTAATTAATAATTTTGAATTTTTACTTTTGAATTTTCAATTAAACATCCAAAATGAATTATTACAGCATAAATAGGCAGTCGCCAAATGTAAATTTTAAGGAAGCAACCATAAAAGGTCAGGCACCTGATAAAGGACTATATTTTCCTGAAGAGATACCAGTTTTGCCAAAATCATTTTTCAATGATATTGAGCAAATGTCCAATGAAGAAATGGCGTACAAAGTAATTGCGCCTTTTGTTGGAAACGTAATGCCAGAGACTGTTTTGCAACAAATCGTAAATGAAACGATTAATTTCTCAATACCAATAGTGCCTGTTTCGGATAGTATTTTTGCACTCGAAATGTTTCATGGTAAAACGCTTGCATTCAAAGATGTGGGAGCACGTTTTATGAGTCGTTGCCTTGGTTATTTTGTAAAAGACAACAATAGAAAAGTTACAGTGCTTGTGGCTACTTCTGGCGATACTGGAGGTGCTGTTGCCGATGGTTTTTATGATGTAGAGGGGGTGCAAGTAGTCATTTTATATCCTTCTGGGAAAGTAAGTTCGGTTCAGGAAAAACAATTAACCACACTTGGTAAAAATATTTTTGCACTTGAAGTAAACGGAACCTTTGATGATTGCCAGCAAATGGTAAAACAAGCTTTCAATGATGAATCGTTGATGCAAGAAATATTTCTTACTTCTGCAAATTCCATCAATGTGGCTCGTTGGTTGCCTCAACAGTTTTTTTATTATTTAGCATACAAGCAATGGAAAGACAAGTCTTTGCCTCCAGTTATAAGTGTGCCAAGTGGAAATTTTGGAAATATTTGTGCAGGGATTTTGGCCTATAAGTCTGGCTTACCAATAAATCATTTTATTGCAGCATGTAATGCCAATGACGTTATTCCGAAATTCATGGAAACTAAAGCATATATACCTCAACAAGCTGTTGCTACAATTTCTAATGCAATGGATGTGGGTAATCCAAGCAATTTTGTCAGAATATTGCAAATGTTTGATGGTAATGCAGATTTGTTGTCAACAGTTTTTTCTGCAGTTCGTGTAACAGATGAGGAAACGAAATTGGCTATCAAAGAAATAGATTCATCAGTAGGGTATTTAATGGATCCGCATGGAGCCGTGGGTTACATTGCTTTAAAAAACTATTTACAAAATCATCCAGGTCAATCTGGCATTTTCGCTGAAACTGCACACCCGATTAAGTTTTACGATGTTGTAGAAGAAATAATTCAACGTAAAATACCTTTGCCAGCATCTATCGAAACACTCATGAATTATGAAAAAAAATCAATTGCAATTGAAGCGGATTATGACGTATTGAAATCTTATCTGCTTTCAATGTCGTATTAATTTTTTACTGTTTTTTATGATTTCATTTAGAAAAGCTTAACAGCAATTATTGCTTTCTTTTTGGGGAGGTTACTACTTTTGTTTTTTACAAATTTAATCCGTACCCATATGAAAACACGCAAATTAATCATTGCCTTACTATTTTTTATTTTTATTCTTATTTCTTGTTTGTATTTACCTACAGGCTTTGGAAAATCAGGTAATTATTCATTCAAAAACTTTAAACTTTCTACAATAGAATTAAAGTCGGCTACATTACTTTACAATAAATTAAATTTAGATAGTTTAGGTTTATCTCAAGAAGCATATTTAATGGGAATGAAAGGTTTTGAGCATTTGAAAAGTCAAGGAAAACTGCGCAATGAAAACGTTATTTCTATCATAGATTTTTCAAAACCATCTAGTTCTAAAAGGCTTTTTATTATCGATATTTCTTCTGGAGTTTTGTTGTTTAATACTTATGTTGCACATGGACAAAATTCAGGTTATTCTATGGCAGAAAAATTTTCAAATAAAGTATCTAGCTTACAAAGTAGTCTTGGATTTTATGAAACATCTTCAACTTATTTAGGAAAACATGGATATTCATTAAAACTTGAAGGACTTGAAAAAGGAATAAATGACAATGCTATGGATCGTTCTATTGTAATGCACGGAGCGTCTTATGTTTCTGAGGGAATTATAAAAATTAAAGGCTATTTAGGCAGAAGTTGGGGTTGTCCTGCAGTTCCTGAAAAGTATTCAAAACCAATTATAGATAAAATAAAAAACGGTACTTGTATTTTCATTTACGCCAATAATTCAATGTATTTTAATCAGAGCAAAGTTTTGCAAAGCTGATTTTTATTATCTTCACAAAAAGAAATTATGGAACAATTAAAAGGCACTGGCGTTGCCATTGTAACACCATTCGATAAAAAAAAATCTGTTGATTTTAAAGCACTTGAAAAAGTAATCGATCATATTATTTCTGGAGGCGTTCAATATATTGTTACTTTAGGCACTACCGGCGAAACGCCTGTTTTAAGCATAGAAGAAAAAATTGAAATCATAAATTTTACTTTTGATTATGTAAATAATCGCGTGCCAATTGTGGTTGGTATTGGAGGAAATGATACAAGAAGCCTTTTGAATGATTTTAATACTTTACCAATTGAAAAAGCAATTGCTATTTTAAGCGCAAGTCCTTATTATAACAAGCCATCACAAGAAGGATTATTTCAACATTACAAATTGATTGCTGAAAATTCTCCAAAGCCAATCTTGTTGTATAACGTTCCTGCAAGAACTGGTCGAAATATGGAAGCTTCAACTACACTTAGGCTTTCCCGTGAGGTAAGTAACATTGTTGGTATTAAAGAGGCTGGAGGAAATATGATACAATGTATGGAACTTTTGAAAGAACGCCCTGATGGTTTTGTCATTGTTAGTGGTGATGATGATTTGGTGCTTCCGCAAATGGCTTGTGGTATGGATGGCGTTATTAGTGTAGTTGCAAATGCCATTCCTAAACCATTTACAAAAATGATTAACCATTGTATTGCTGGAGATTACAAATTGGCTAAAATAATCAATGATTCATTAATACCTGCATATCAATTGATGTTTGCTGAAAATAATCCTGCTGGTGTTAAAGGCTTTCTTGCAGAAATGGGATTGATTGAAAATGAATTGCGTTTGCCACTTGTATCATTAAGTTTACCGATTCAACAAGGCATCAAAGCTTATCTTCAAAAAAATAATTTTTAAATTTTATAGCAACTCCCTTCTATCGCTAAAATGGTGTTTTCAAATACAGCCTTGGCCTCAATTAAGAATTGGTCCAATGTATCGTATTTTGAAGAGAAATGACCAATCATCAATTGTTTTACCCCGGCTAGTTTACCTATAGTAGCTGCTTGTTCGGTGGTGCTGTGATGTCTATCTTTTGCCTTTTGCTCCATATCTTTTAAGTAAGTTGTTTCGTGATACAACAAATCAACGCCCTTCACAATATCTACCAATCGAGTATCAAAAATGGTATCAGCACAGTAAGCATAACTTTTGGCTGCGCTATTTGAAACAGTTACCGCTTCATTTGGAATTATTGTTCCTTTTTTTGTAATGTAATCTTCTCCTTTATGTAATTGACTGTAAAAAGAAGCAGGAATTTCGTATGCTTTGGCCTTTTCTGAATCCACCGTTCTTGGATTCTTTTTTTCGCGAAATAAAAATCCCCAACATTCAATTTTATGGTCGACTTTAAATGCTTCAACAGTAATTTTATTGGTATCAGCGATTTTACCTTCTTCTAATAATGGATGAAAATAAATGGGATATGGAAGAATAATATCGGCTGATTTTAATTGGATTTGAATGATGTCGTCTAGCATCGCTGGTCCAAAAATGTGAAGATCTTGTGTTCGCCCCAATAGTCCCATACTTGTTATCAGTCCAATTAGTCCAAAGTAATGGTCACCATGTAAATGTGAAATAAAAATGTGGGATATTTTGCCTCGTTTAATTTTAAACTTAGCCATTTGCATTTGAGTTCCTTCGCCGCAATCAATTAAAAAACTATTGTCTTGGTCTTGCAAAACTTGAGCAGTAGGAAATCTGCCAAAAGCAGGTAAAGCAGAATTGTTTCCTAAAATGGTAATGTTTAACAAGATGGTTTGTTTTTAATAGGTGATTATTTAATTTTCGTCAAATCCATTTAGTAGCTCACGTTCTATCTCTTCCATTTGAACAATATCCCATGCCTCGCTTTCTGAAGGTGTAATGTTCATGGTGTCTAATAATTCCAATGCTTCTAATTGATTTAAAATATTTTTGTTTAATGCACAAATTACAAAGGAGTTATTGTCGTTATAATACTTTTGTTGCATTTCATATATCATGGTCAATACTGCATCTTCAATTTTTTCAACCGATTTTAAATTCAATATTGCATGCGGAATTGGTTTTGATAATTGAAAAGACAAAGATTTGTAAAGCTCGTCTGTCATATTAGCAGTGATTTCGGTTTCTTCTGGCGTAATTACACAAAATTTTTCTTTGGTATCTATTTTGACATTCATAAATAAGTTGTTTGAAATGTTGAAAATAAAAAGAAAAAAGGGAAATAAGTATTTCAAGTCAATCTTTTAATGAGATACTCGAAAATAAAAAACCTGATATGCTTTTTTTCACAGTAAATTGTATTACAAATTAGTACGATTATAAAAAAAAGGCGTTAACTTTTCAACATATCAACAATTTGATTTTACACAGACTAAACGGACATAAATAATCGTTATTATTGTATCACTTAAAAACTACTTTCATGGATAATAATTTTTCAGCACAAGTAAAAGAAATCATTTCATATAGTCGAGAAGAAGCATTAAGACTTGGGAACGACTTTATTGGAACAGAGCATCTGGTTTTGGGCTTAATAAGAGAAGGAGAAAACACCGCTGTTAAAATTCTTAAATCGCTAAATATTGATTTATATGAATTGCGAAAAGAAATCGAGATGGCGGTTAAAGACAAATCAGGAAAAAATATTGCAAACATAAATTCATTGCCTTTAACCAAACAAGCAGAGAAGGTTATAAGAATTACTGTTCTTGAAGCAAAGACTTTGAAAAGTGCTTTGGTAGAAACAGAACATTTAATGTTGTCTATTTTAAAAAATAAAGAAAATATAGCTACCCAAATTTTAAATCAATTTGAAGTAGATTATGATATTTTTAAAACGGATTTGGGCTTTGTAACAAGTAAGCCACCTCAAGCAGAATTTAATGAAGAAGATGAGTTTGATGAAGAACGCAAACAATATGGTCAACAACCTAAAGGCGGAAAACCAGGAGCTGCAACCATTAAAACAAAAACACCTGTACTTGATAATTTTGGAAGAGATATTACTCGACTTGCAGAAAATGGTTCTTTAGATCCAATTGTTGGTCGTGAAGTTGAAATTGAAAGGGTATCTCAAATTTTATCTAGAAGAAAAAAGAATAATCCCATTTTAATTGGTGAACCAGGAGTTGGTAAAACAGCCATCGTCGAAGGTTTAGCATTAAGAATTGTTCAAAGAAAAGTTTCTAGGGTTTTGTTTGACAAGCGAGTAGTTAGTTTAGATCTTGCTGCATTGGTTGCAGGAACTAAATATCGGGGTCAATTTGAAGAGCGGATGAAAGCCATCATGAACGAGCTTGAAAAAAATCGCGATGTTATTTTATTTATTGATGAAATTCATACCATTGTTGGAGCTGGAGGCGCAAGTGGTTCTTTAGATGCTTCAAATATTTTCAAACCAGCTTTAGCACGTGGCGAGTTACAATGTATTGGTGCATCAACTCTTGATGAATACCGTATGCATATTGAAAAAGATGGCGCATTAGACAGAAGATTTCAAAAAGTGTTGATTGAGCAACCTTCTGTTGAAGAGGCTATTGAAATTTTGACCAACATTAAAAATAAATACGAAGATTTTCATAATGTAACATATAGTAGAGAAGCGATTGAGGCATGTGTGAAAATGAGTGATCGTTACATGACAGATAAATTGTTGCCAGATAAAGCGATCGATGTTCTTGATGAAGTTGGAGCAAGAAAACACATCAAAAATATAAATGTACCAGAGAATATCATCGATCTTGAAAAGAAAATTGAAGATATAAAGTTGGAGAAAAATAAAGTCGTTAAAAGCCAAAACTTTGAAGAGGCTGCAGCATTAAGAGATACAGAAAAGCGTTTGCAAGAAGATTTAGAAAAAGCAAAAAATGAATGGGAGGAGGAGAGTAAAAATAAACGTTTTCCAATCGAAGAAGAAGATATTGCCGAAGTTGTTTCAATGATGACGGGTATTCCAGTAAAGCGAATGGTGCAAGCAGAAACAGATAAGCTGCGTCGCATGGCAGAAGATTTGAATGCTGCGGTAATTGGACAAGATGATGCAATTGGAAAAGTAGTAAAAGCCATTCAGCGTAATCGTATTGGATTAAAAGACCCTAAAAAACCAATTGGTACATTCATTTTCTTAGGACCAACCGGTGTGGGTAAAACAGAATTGGCACGTTCTTTAGCCAAGCACATGTTTGATAGCGAAGATGCATTGATTAGAATAGACATGAGTGAATACATGGAGAAATTTACGGTAAGCCGTTTAATTGGAGCGCCTCCAGGATACGTTGGTTATGAAGAAGGCGGACAACTTACAGAACGTGTGCGCAGAAAACCATACAGTGTAATCTTGTTAGATGAAATTGAAAAAGCGCATCCAGACATTTATAATATTTTATTACAAGTATTAGATGATGGTCAATTAACGGATGGTTTGGGAAGAAAAATTGATTTTAAAAATACGATGATCATTATGACTTCAAATATTGGTGTTCGTCAATTGAAAGATTTTGGTGATGGGGTAGGATTTGCAACACAATCACGCCAAGACAATCAAGATGAAAATAATAAATCAATTATTGAAAAAGCGTTAAAGCGTACGTTTAGTCCTGAGTTTTTAAATAGAATTGACGACGTGATTATCTTTAATTCGTTATCAAAAGAAAATATCCATCAAATAATCGACATCTTGATGAAAGGTGTAATGAAGCGTTTGATTAATCTTGGGTTTTCACTTGAGTTGGCAGAAGATGCAAAAGATTTTATTGCCGAAAAAGGATATGATAGTCAGTTTGGAGCAAGGCCTTTACATCGTGCCATTCAAAAATATTTGGAAGATCCTTTAGCAGAAGAAATTTTAAATATGACCATCAAGCCAGGGGATACTATGTTGGCAGAATTGGATAAAGAAAACGGAAAGATT
>CALQKL020000012.1 GCA_943331145.2 Chitinophaga pinensis | reverse complement strand
CTAACTTGCGTTAAAATTTTAAAACAATATAACATGTCATTACAAATCGGAAACCAAGCACCTGCTTTTACTTTACATACTTCAATCAACGAAACAATCAGCTTGTCTGATTTTGCCGGAGAAAAATACGTATTGATTTTATTTTTTCCACAAGCGTTCACTGGTATTTGTACCAAAGAACTTTGCGCAATTAGAGACGATATCAGCCGTTATCAAAACACAAACGCACAAGTTTTAGGCATTTCTGTTGATTCCGTATTTACTTTGGCAAAATTCAAAGAAGAACAACAATTGAATTTCCCATTATTGAGTGATTTTAACAAGGAAGTTTCTACTGCTTATCATTCTATTTATGAATCATTTACAGGAATGAATATGAAAGGTGTCAGTAAAAGATCTGCCTTTTTAGTAGATAAAGCTGGAGTTATTCAGTACGCAGAAGTTTTAGAAAGTGCTGGAGATATCCCTAATTTTGAAGCAATAAATGAATGTATTGCCCGTTTAGTTAACTAAAGGTTTCTTTTTAGAAAATATTTTATTATTCTACCTATTTCATTTAAATTTATTGAAAAATTGGTTTATCGCTTTTGAAAAAAACAATTATCATATTATCATTGCTTGTTTTTGGGTTTAACCTAAATGGTTTCAGTCAAAGTAATACATCTGAGTCTTCTAATCGCATAATAAAATTTTATCCCAACCCTGCTTCTGCGTTTATAAATTTCGACTTTATGCGCAGCTACGATGTCAATTATACACTTTTCATTTTTAATTTTATGGGAAAAAAAATCCTTGAAATTAAAAATACACCGTCAAGAATAAACTTAAATCTTGATGAATTTTATCGTGGGATTTATATTTACCAGCTAAGAGACAAAAATGGTATCATAATGGAAACTGGAAAGTTTCAAGTTGTGAAATAATTTTACGCATCATGTCCTCCCCTTTTTTGATTTTTTTTATTGTGTCAAAATGTCGGCAATTGTATTATTGGCAATATGTTTGACAACAATCGTTTTGCAACAATCATTTTAAAATATTATGGAAGAAAACAAATTACCCTTAGAAGAGGAAGTGCCAAATTTGTCAACAGATGAAGCACCTATTACTGAAGATGCTGAAACAGTAGAATCAGTTAAAAGCAAAATGCAACAAGAAATTGATGAATTAAAAGATAAAAACCTCAGATTATTAGCTGAATTCCAAAATTTCAAACGCAGATCTGCAGAAGAAAGATTAGTGCTTCATCAAACGGCGGGAAAAGACATTATCATTAGATTACTCGATGTTATGGACGATTGCGACCGTGCTGAAAATCAAATAAAAAAGTCGAAAACAGAAGAAAGTAATGTAGGCACATTGTTGGTTTACAACCAACTACGCAATTTACTACAGCAAAAAGGTGTTCAAGCAATGGAAAGTTTAAATACTGAATTTGACCCTGAAAAACATGAAGCCATTTCCATTGTAGATGCACCAGAAGAAATGAGTGGAAAAATTATCGACGAATTACAAAAAGGATATTATCTTAACGAAAAACTAATTCGATTTGCTAAAGTAATAGTTGGCAAATAATTAAACAGAACCATTACCATGTCGAATAAAAGAGATTATTACGAAATACTTGGCGTACCTAAAACGGCGAGTCAAGATGAAATTAAAAAGGCTTACCGTAAAGTAGCAATGCAATATCATCCTGATAGAAACCCCGGTGACCAATCTGCAGAAGATAAATTTAAAGAAGCTGCAGAAGCTTATGAAGTATTAAATGATGCGGATAAGAAATCGCAATACGACCGTTTTGGGCACAATGCTTTTGGTCAAGGACGATCTGGTGGTGGTGGTTTTAGTGGTGGCGGAATGAATATGGATGATATTTTTAGTCAATTTGGGGATGTATTTGGGGATGATGGTTTTAGTGGTTTTTTTGGTGGTGGCGGAAGAAGTAGACGAGGCGGGCAGACTGGTGGAGCAAGAGGAAGCAATTTGCGTGTTAAACTAAAATTGAATTTTGAGGAAATGGCTAAAGGTGCCAGCAAAACCATCAAAATTAAAAAATACATCAAGTGTTCTACGTGTACAGGAAGCGGGGCAAAAGATAAAAATAGCATACAAACATGTGGCACGTGTAAAGGAAGTGGTCAAGTTAGAAGGGTTCAAAATACATTTTTAGGTCAAATGCAAACCGTAACCACCTGCCCAACATGTAATGGCGATGGTACGTCAATTACCGCAAAATGCGGTGTTTGTAAAGGAGAAGGAAGAGTTTATGGAGAAGAAACCATCAACATTGATATTCCAGCTGGCGTTCAAGAAGGGATGCAACTCAGTTTGAGTGGAAAAGGAAATATTGGAGAGCGTGGTGGAAGTTTTGGAGATTTAATTGTTCAAATAGAAGAAGAAGCACATCCACAATTACAAAGAGATGGATTGAATGTAGCTTTTGATTTGTACCTATCTTTCCCTGATGTAGTTTTTGGAACACAAGTAGAAGTGCCAACAATTGACGGAAGGGCGAAAATTAAAATTCCAGCAGGCACCCAAAGTGGAAAAATATTCCGGCTAAAAGGCAAAGGATTTCCCCAAGTAAATGGATACGAGAAAGGAGATCAACTGATACACGTAAATGTTTGGACGCCTCAAAATATTTCAGCAGAAGAAAAATCGAACTTAGAAAAACTAGCGCAGTCTAAAAACTTTGAACCCAACCCCGAAAAAAATGAGAAATCTTTTTTTGATAAGGTTAGAGAAATTTTTAGCTAGTTTTTATAATGTTGTGTCTAATGTTTTGCAAGGACTTGTGTTGCCTATTTCTAATTGGATGGATAATATAAAGTTGTAAATTCAACTTTTAATCATTCTTTTTTTTTCTTTTATTACCATAGATTTTCGCTGCCTTATCAATTAAGGTGATAAACCCTTTTTGTAAAAGATTGGGTTCGTCCAAACTAGCTAGAGCTAATTTTTTGATACTCCCCCATGATTTATATGGAAAGTATTTTGATTGTTTTAGTTTCAGAGAAAACATGGTTATTGCAGTTGCAAATTTCAATGGATTATCAATACTATCAAAAGATAGATAATTCGATTGGGCAATATAACGAAGCGAGTGATTTGTATGTGCACTGTTAATGGAATAACGCAACTCCATTTCGGCTAAATGTTGATTTGATTTTTCTTTATTAATTTTTATCAAACTATCTGTTGGTACAATTTCAAAAATAGCAAGCACATTACTTCCGCTACCTATTTCGCCTCCTTCAAGTAAATTTTTATTGTCAGCTAATGCTTCTTTTTTATTGTCAAACCCAATTAGTCGGTATGTTTTTACTAAGCTAGAATTGAAATTTACATTCATAAATGCATCATCGGCAACTGCATAAAATGTTTGCGTAAGTTCTTTTACCAAAACCCTTTCAGCTTCCTGAATATCATCTAAATAAGCATAGTTACCATTCCCATTTTTAGCAAGTGTTTGTAGTTTTGAATCTTTTAAGTTCCCCATTCCAACACCCAAGCAGGTTAAGTACACTCCAGATAATCTTTGTTTTGAAATGATTTCGTCCAAAGCTTTTTCTGATGTTTCACCAACATTAAAATCACCATCTGTAGCCAAAATTACCCGGTTATTCCCTCCCTTAATAAATGTTTTCTTTGCCAGTTGATACGCCACACGAATTGCAGATTCTCCTGGAGTATCTCCATAAGCCTCAAGTGCTTCAATAGATTCTAATATTTTTTTCTGGTTTTCTCCGGATGTCGGTTGAAGCCAAATTTGAACATAGCCACCATACGTTACGATTGAAACTGTATCTATAGGTCTTAAATTTTTTACAAAAAGTTGGAAAGCGGCTTTCAACATGGGCAACCGATTGGGCATATCCATACTCCCAGATACATCAATTAAAAAAACGAAATTTCCTGGAGGAACATTTTCTAGGTCGATTTTTTTTGCACTTACATTTACATACAACAATTTATTTTGTGCATTCCATGGGCAAGAACTCAATTGCGAATAAACACTAAATAAACTATCGCCACCAGGTTTATGATATCCAAGGTTGAAATAGTTTATAAGTTCCTCCGTCCGTATTGCATCTGTAGGCACTTCATTTTGCATATTTATAAACCTTCGTACATTACTGTAAGAAGCTTTATTTACGTTTAAAGAAAAGCCAGTATTGGGAAAATTTTTGGCATCGATACAATCATTTTCAATCAATTGAAAATAGGTTTCATCCCCTGCTGCCAATGACCGAAATGCATCTCTATTTTGATCTTTTGTAATTGAAATTAATTTAGGTTGACGCTTGCTATTAGCATCATCTGTTGCCTTCAGTTTTACAACCAACCATGCATCTGTTTTTACTCGAATTGTTTGAGTTTCATATCCCTCTAAACTAATCGTAAGTGAATCGTAAAGCCGTTTTTCATCTATACCAAAACTGCCCGTATTTGATTCTGAGTAATAGATTCTTTTTTCGCCATGCACAAATATTTTGGCGTGAGGTAATGGTTTGTTTTTTTCGTCTTTAATCTCGCCACGTAAATAATACTGTGCTTGTGCATTATTAATACACAAAATGATTAGAAAGTAAGCAATTGATTTTTTAAAAAGCATGGGCACTATTTAAAGTACAGCATCAATTTTAAATATACCAATTTTATTTTGTTATTCGGTGATTTTAAGTTGATAAATATCTTTAAGATTTCGGCCCAATCCATCATAATCCAAACCATAACCTACTAAAAACTTATTAGGCACTTCAAATCCCAGATAATCCACTTTTATTGGATACAATAATGCGTCTGGCTTATGTAATAATGAAGCAATGCGAATACTCGAAGGATTTTGATCGAATAATTGAGGTAAAAATTCATGTAAGGTTTTTCCTGTATCTACAATGTCTTCAATTAAAATAACATCTCGGTCTTTTAATGATACATCCAGCCCAATAGAAGTGGTTACTTGTCCAGTGCTTTTTATTCCTTTATAAGAAGCCAACTTAATGAAGCAAATTTCAGCATCAATATTTAGTGATTTAAATAAATCGGATCCAAACATGAATGATCCATTTAAAATAGCTATGAATAATGGACATTTTCCACTATAATCAGTATTTATTTGTTGGGCAATTCTCTCAACTTGTGTAAGAATTTCTTCATGAGTTAAAAAACTTGTAAATGATTTATCGTGAACTTGTATTGAGTGCATAGTTTATTATTTTGAAACAATCAAACGTTGACCTACTTTTAATTTCATGGAATTCAAATTATTCCATTCTTTTAGATCGTCAACATCAACATTGTATTTTTTTGAAATGACTTGTAAATTTTCATTTGGCTTTACCTCATGATATTTAACAACGGATTTACTTTTTACTGTAGCAGAATTTTTTGTTTGTGATTTTTCTTCTTCAGCTACAATCACTTCTGATTTAAGGGATAAAATTCTACCTGCCTTTAATTCATCTGCTTCATTTAATCCATTAAATGCCATTAAATAGCTTATTTGAATTCCGGCATTTTGAGAAATATCATATACAGTTTCTCCTTTTTTTACTTTATATGTTTTTGCAAGTGCCTCAATTCTTTTTCTTTGTAAATAAATCCAGGTTGATTTTTCAATAATGCCATCTTCATATAAATCATTATAATCTAGTAGATCGGCTAAATCGATTTTGAATCTTGTAGCAATTGCCAATAATGAAATTCCACTATCTACATAAACCGCATTTAAGCCATTATAAGCCTTTGGTTTGATGTGTGGAGGAAAAATAAAATTGCCAATTTTTTCAACCGATTGATTCACAATTGATGTATTGGTTTTTTCTTTATTTATTGCATATACGCTATAATCCGGAATTTCTTTTAGTGTTTCTGTAGAATACTCATTAAGGTTATAATCTTCTATTGTTTTTATTAAAATTTGTGGATATCTGGGATTGGTAGCATAACCTGCTTTTTTTAATCCATGTGCCCAGGCACTATAATCTGATGGGTCCAAACTAAATAGAAATGCGTAATGCGCCCTTGTTCTTAGGAAGTCGCTATGATCTTTATAACTTAAATATGCGCTGTCATATTTTCTAAAACATTCGCCACTTGCATCATCATCGTGATACACTTTTTCACCAGTCCATTCTACTTTACATTTTATACCAAAATGATTATTAGACTTTTTTACAAGTACACTATTGCCACTTTCCGTTTCTAAAACGCCTTGAGCCAAAGTTATTGCAGCAGGTACACCAGATCGAATCATTTCTTTAATGGCGATATCTTTATACCTTTCAATATATTGAGTGGTAGTTATTTTTTGAGCAATAACGACATTAATCAATAAAAAACTTAGGAATATTAAAATAATTTTTTGCACGAATTATAATTTTCTAATTAACATTAATCCATCTCTTATGGTTATCATCACTTGTTCTACACGTAAATCGGATGCTACATGTTTATTAAATGCATCAATTGCTTTTGCGTTTTTTCCGGTTATATTTTCTAAAAAAACCTGACCATGAAAAAATACATTGTCTACTAAAATCCAACCGCCCGTTTTTAACCTCGGTAAAGTTAATTCGTAATATTCAATATAACTTACTTTATCTGCATCAATAAATATCAAATCCCAAACCTCATCCAATTGATGAATGATGTCTATAGCGTTTCCAATGTGTAATGTAATTTGATTATTAACGCTAGATTTTTGAAAAAATTGTTGTGCTGTTTTTGCATCTTCTTCTCTGATTTCTATGGTATGAAGATGCCCGTCTTTTGTTAAACCCTTACTTAAACACAATGCACTAAATCCTGTGAAGCTGCCTATTTCCAATACTTTCGCGGGATTAATCATCATGCTAATCATCTCTAAAAACTTTCCCTGCCATTTGCCGCTTAGCATGTGTGCATGCCCATGATGTTGATTGGTGTGTACTTCAATTTCTTGCAAAAGCACATCCTGATCACTTGAAAATTGACTACAATATTGCTCCGCCAAAGGATTTAAAATGTCCATTAAATTATTTTATTTGAAGCGATTTTTTTGAAATCATTAACAAACCAACAAAAGTTAAAAACCCATTTATTAAAATCAATTCGTTTCCAATTTTATATCCATGGAAAATTTGCTCAGAAAGTTTGGTTAATCCCAATTCAATATGCAATTTCTTTTCATACCATTCCGGACTGCTCAACATATCAATAAACAAAGCATACAATGGGGCAGATAAACAAACCGACCATATCCATTTCCCAGATAATGTTCTGTGCGTAAGTATTCCAAAAGCAAATAAACCCAATAAAGGACCGTAAGTTATTCCAGCAAATTTCAGAATGAAATCAATAATCAATTTATCGTTGATTGCTTTAAAGATCAACACCAAAATGAAAAACAATATTGCAAATGAAATATGTACTTTTAATCTTTTTGATTTTTTTACTTTTTCAGATGCATCACTTTGATTCATGTTTAGAATGTCAATACAAAAACAAGAAGTGAGTGAAGTAATGGCGCCATCTACACTTGGAAAAAGTGCGGAAATCAATGCAATAATAAATAGAATGCCAATTGAACCACTAAATGCATCACTTAATGCAATAGTGGGAAACAAATCATCTGGCTTATCGGTTGGTAAATTGGCTTGTGCTGCATATAAATAAAGTATCCCACCTAAGAAAAGAAACAGAAAATTAACCAGCATTAAAACTGCTGTAAAACTCATCATGTTTTTTTGAGCATCTTTAAGATTTTTCACGCTGATGTTTTTTTGCATCATCTCCTGATCAAGTCCAGTCATGGCAATGGCAATAAACATCCCTCCGATAATATGCTTTAGAAAAAACGAACCAGATTTCACATCTGTATTAAAAATTCTTGAATAACCTTTTAGCTGCAACGCTTTCATCGCGCCGAAAATATCGAGGTTAATGGATTTTAAAATTACAATGGTACATACAACCAAGCCAAGTAACATGCCTGTAGTTTGCAATGTATCGGTATAAATAATTGTTTTAACGCCTCCTTCAAATGTGTATAGCAAAATCAAAATAAGGATAACAAGCGCCGTTGCAATAAACGGAATTCCCATTTTATCCAAAATAAAAAGCTGTAGAATATTGATGACTAAATAAAGGCGAGCTGTGGCGCCTACGGCACGAGAAACAATAAAAAATGTAGCACCAACTTTATGTGCTTCTACACCAAATCTATTTTCGAGATAGGTGTATATGCTGGTGAGATTCATTTTATAATACAAGGGCATCAATACAAATGCAATAACCAAATAACCCAATAAATACCCCAATACAATTTGAAAATAAAAAAAATTTCCGCTGCCCACGCCACCAGGTACACTTACAAAAGTTACGCCACTTAATGAAGTGCCAATCATACCAAATGCCACCAACATCCAGTTGCTGTTTTTATTGCCGATAAAAAAAGATTCATTATTTGATCCACGTGAAGTGTACCAAGCAACAGTTAATAGCAATATAAAATATCCAACTACAAAGGAAAACAAAACAATAGGTGACATTATCAAGGATTTTAGATCAAAAATTATTATGGTTGAAGTTAATCAAATTAACTTTTAAAACTTCAACATCCAAGTATGTAGGGATTAATTTTTGTCTTGAAAAAGTGCAATATTGTAACCCGCTCTGATAATTGGAACAGATCTGCCAAGATTATCTTTGTATGGCGAGTGTGGTGAATTGGCCACATCCCACAAAATCGAAAAATAATAGTATGATTTTTGATCGGGGAAATCTTTTCCATTTGAAATGCCTCCGCCAACTAAAAAACTATGGGCATCGAATTTATATTTTTCAACTCCAACTCCATTTGATGTGCCAAATGGTAGATATTTAGTTCTTAACATATTGAACTCATACTGTCCTTGAGCAAATAAAAACTTAAATGGGAATAGTCTGACAAATGCGCCTGGACCATATGATGTAAATCTTATTTTATCACCAGAGCCAGCATAAGAAACATCTCTTTCTGACTGATAATTAATGCCAGTTGTGATCGCAAAATCTACATATTTATTGAAGCTGTATCCAAAATATGGACTTACTCCAAGTGCTGTAACTAAATTTCCAAAAGAAGCATTCACCGTTCCCCCAGTAAATAAATTTTCCTTTTTAAAAAAACCAACAGACTCTTCATCTTGAGCAAAAAGATGTAACGAAGAAAATAACAAAGCAAAGAGAAAATAATTTTTACGCATGATTTTTATTTTTTGTAAGGGTTTTAAAAAATATGATTTTTATTTAAAGATTTTTCCTGCATTTAAAATGTTGTTTGGATCAAATGCTTTTTTAATATTTTTCATCAGTTCTAAAGTAACCTCAGGAAAAACAATATCCATATATTCTTTTTGAATAAGTCCAATGCCATGTTCACCGCTTATTGTACCTCCGAGTGATTTAACCAAAGTAAACAAATCCCTCAAAATTGGAATAACATCTGGATTATTTAAACTGTAAATGCTTCCTGGTTTTTTTATGCGTACATGTAAGTTTCCATCTCCGGCATGTCCATAACAAACCACATTAAAATCATGTTTTTGTCCGAGTGCTTTAACGCCTCTTATTAATGCAGGCAATTCTGCTCTCGGAACCACCGTATCTTCTTCAATAGTGTAACCATCAATTTTTACTGCTTCGGCTACCCTTCTACGTAACTTCCATAGCTCAGCTTTTTGTTGGGCATCATCCGCAAAGAAAACATCGCCGCAATCAAAGGCTGTAAGCAAATTGGCAATAGCTTCCATTTCATTCATAAGTGTATCCAAATGATTGCCGTCTAATTCAATTATTAAATGAGCTGCCATTTCATCTGTAACAGGCACTACCGAACTGTCGACAAATTTGCTTACAATTTTCAATGCATCTATCTCCACCAATTCTAAAGCACTTGGCGTAAAACCCGCTCTGAATATCGCACTTACTGCTTCGCCAGCTTTTTCAAGATTATTAAACGGCACAAGCATCAACAAATCGAATTTCGGAAATGGCAATAATTTCAAAACAATTTTTGTAACCAAGCCTAATGTGCCTTCGCTACCCACTACTAATTGTGTAAGGTTGTAACCTGTAGCATTTTTAAGCACGTTTGCTCCTGTCCAAATGATTTCTCCTGTAGGCAAGACCATTTCAAGATTTAAAACATAATCTTTAACTACTCCATATTTTACCGCTTTTGGACCGCCACTGTTTTCGGCAATATTTCCACCAATAAAACAACTGCCTTTGCTACTTGGATCGGGTGGATAAAAAAGGCCCTTTTCTTTAACTGCATTTTGTAACACTTCAGTAATAACACCAGGTTCTGTGGTTACTTGTAAATTTCTTTCGTCTATTTCCAAAATAGTATTCATTCTTTCAAAAGAAATAACCAAGCCTCCAAACTGCGGAAGCGCACCACCACTCAATCCTGTTCCTGCACCTCTTGGTGTAACTGGGATATTATTGAGGTTACATATTTTCATAACCTTACTAATTTCTTCAGCTGTTCGAGGTTTAATAATAATATCAGGAATAAAATGCAGATTTTCGGTTTCGTCATGGGCGTATTTATCCTTGCTCTCGGCATCAAAAAGTACATATCCCTTCCCTAAAATAACTTCAAATTGAGCGATTAAATCCGAAATATTATGCATAGCAAATTTCTATTTTCTAAAAAAAACAAATTTCGTGATTTTTAAGGAGTATCATTTGATTGTTTGAAAAAAATTTAAAAACTCGGGCAAAGTGTTTGACGATAAGGCGTATTTGGGTAAAATCCTTTCTTAATTAGGGAAATTTCGCCAGCTCCTATAGATTTATTATATGATTTTAAATTAGAAACCGTTGCATCATAACTGAAATTGAATTGTATTGATTTGATTTCAAAACCCAACAATGGAATAATCGCCTCTTTATTTCTGTAATAAACACCCGAAATAAATTGAGTTTCACCTCCTGAAATCAAATTGATACGTGTTGATAAACCAATTACAACTTGTGAAGCAGCGGCTTGATTGGTATAAAAAATACTTGGTTGTAAAATGATACTTTTATTTAGCTTAAGCATTGCATTTGCAAAACCAATATGGCGAAGTGGAATGGTATTGCCATTTGTTGGATTTGAAAAAAAACTTTCTTTTGGTTTATTCACATGATGTATCGAATACCCTGCATTTAAATAAACATCTTCTTTTGGGAAATAGGCGTAATTGATACCCGCTTGCAAATCAAAATAATTTATTTGTGTGTTGGCAAACGTTACACTTGTAGGCAATGTAATGTCGAAAAAATAACCATTGAATTGGTCAGGAAATTTTAGATTATTTGTTTTAATACTTTTATTAGCCCATCCCAAATTAAATCCAGCGCTTAGCAAGCTACTATTGCCAAGCATTTGATGATACGCTAAAGATCCATATATTTTCGTTGATTTTAAACTCCCCTCTCCTGCCTCATCCGATAACAATAAAAAGCCTAATCCCATCCACCCATTTTCAAATTTATCTCTTAACAATTGTACATCTCCAAACACACTAATCGTTTTGTAAGGGAACACCATTACATTGCTAAATTGATTTCTTACATGCGCACCAATTCTATAATCCGCATCAGGAATAAAGCCCGTATTTGCAGGATTAGTACTCAATGGAGAATTAAAAAATTGAGAAAAATGTAGATCTTGAGCATTGATAATTTTAGGCATTGAAAAAGACCAAACAAACAACAATTGAACAAAATATTTTGACCATTTTTTATGTAATTGATTCTGATATGTAATTGCAGTTTGTTTCATTATTATCTAATCAAAGTAATGTCTCCTGTTTTTCTTATTTTTTCTCCATTCGTTAAAACGGCGTCTATCGTATATGCATAAACGTCCATTGGTTGTAATTTGCCTTTAAAATATCCATCCCAACCTTTATAAATATCTGTAGATTGAAACACCATTTGCCCCCATCTGTTGTAAATTCTCCAATCCAATTTGCCTATTCCAAAACCTTTTATTTTTATGATCGCATTTTGTCCAAATTTTTCAGGGGTAAATGCATTAGGCACATCCAAAAGTGGATCGATAAGCGCAGATGTTGTAAGTGAAAATGTATCCTTGCAACCAAATTGATTTGTTGCAATTAATGATGCATTAAAACTTCCTGTTGAAATATATTGGTGTGCTGGATTTGGTGAAATGGCTGAAATACCATCGCCAAAATTCCATTGATACGAAACCGCTCCTGTTGATTGATTAGTAAAAATGGTTGGTGTATTGGTTAGTGGCGGATTGGGCTGCCAAGTAAAACTTGCGTTGGGAATATCATGAACGATTATGGTGAAATAATCTGAAGTGTCAATTCGATTACACGTATTTGGATTTCTAGCGATGATTCTAACTGTGTATGTTCCGGGCAGTAAAAATAATTTTGTTGGATTTTCTACATTAGTTGTGGTTCCATCACTAAACTCCCATGTAACATCCGTTGATGTGGATTGATTTTGAAATGAGGCCAAATAAGGCGCGCATCCTTCAGTTGCAGTGCTGAGTTTGGCTTCTACCAAAGGATTTACAGAAAGTGAAATTGTTTTCTTATCCGGAGTATTACAAAAATTATTATCAATTAAGGTTAATGTTACAGAATAAATCCCAACAGCAGCATAAACATGATTTCCATTAATAGAGGTATCTGGTGCTGAGCCATCACCATAATTCCAAACAAAACTCTGAGCATTAAAACTGCCAAATGTTGGTGAGGATAAATTGTTAAACGTATAACTCAAACTTGAACAAGGCAAATCTTTAACCGCATTAAAATCAAGTGTAGCTTTATTGTTTCCGGCTTTTATTTTTAGATAGCTGGTATCTCTTATGTTGCATGTAGTAGAGTCTTCTGCTATAATTCTAACCAGATAAGTACCTACGGCATTATAGGTTGTAAAAGTGCTAAAGTTGGGTGCATTGGTGGTGTCTTTTTGTCCATTTCCAAAATCCCAATAAATTCTTTTTGCTTTAATTAACGTATCTCTAAAATCAACTTGAAAAGGAACACAACCAGCCGTATCATTTATTATCGCATTGATAGAAGATTGTATTCCAGAAACAACACCGGCAAAATTCATTTCAATTTTTACGGCAGCTTCATTACAATTAGAGCTTCCGTTTATTCGCCTCCAAGCACCTGAGGTTGTTGGGAATGTAGCGCCACCATTGCAATTGGCACACAATGCCTGATAAATAATTCCATTCTCGTCAAACCTACTGGTGCCGCCATCTACATGATCACCCGTATTTCCTTTGTATTGTCCGAAGTTGGAACCAAACAACAAAGCCGCAGCATTTTTCTTAAGAACAAAAAAATAAAAATCTTCGCCATCAGGAGCGCCAACAGTAGTAAGCGGATTTAATAAAGGTAATCCGCTAGTGGTACCTGTAGTATAACTTTTGTATACGTTAATTCCGCCTCCCCAACCAGAAACATACACATTTTCACAACGGTCAACCATAAATCCAATTGGCGAAATATTTGGTGCAGAAGTCCCATTTCCAAATATGGTTGAATAAACAAAATTGGATAAGTCGGGTTTTAGTTTGCAAATAAATTGTGAGCTATTGGCAATACTATATGCCGCATTTAATACTGGCCAATTTCCAGTTGTAGTTCCCATTACATATGGATAACCAAGCTTATCGAATTTTAATCCATAAATCAAATCCGTTCCAGATGTGCCTACATATGTGGTTTTTAAAATGCTTGAATAATCCGTTGCCAATTGCACCACAAAACCATCTGTTATCCCTCCTTTAAAATTAGGGTATAAACTACCTGTTTTATCCCCTGGGAGATTTGTACTGGTTGTACCACCTGCAATACATAAATTGTTTGTAATTGGATTTATACTTGCCACAAAACAAGCATCATCACCTGATCCCCCAAAAAAACTACCAAATAAATATGTAGATAAATCTGGACTAAATTTTAAAACCAAGCCATCTTGCAATCCTCCACCAAAAGCATTGTTGATATTTAATGAAGTTCCGACTGTAGGGAAATTATTTGATTGGGTACAAGCAGCCAGAATTACATTGTTGTCTTTATCAATAATAACTTCACTCCTAGCATCATCCCCATAATTTCTTCTCAACCGATCTGCACCATCTGGAGATTCATATTTTGAACGAATATTAACGCCATCATTATTTGAACCTCCTATTTTTATTGAGCCAATTAAAGCAGTTCCTGCAGCATTAAATTTTGTAATCACAATATCATTATTTCCACCAGGGCCAATTTGAGGAACTGTTGTTGGATAATTATTAGAAAACGATCGTCCTGCAATAATTAAATTTCCATTTGGATCCACAATCATACTATGCGGCTGTTCGTTACCGTTACCTCCTAAATAAGTGGCATAAACTCGATTGGTTCCATTTGAATTGAATTTAAAAATAGCGATGTCGTGTCCTTCCAATACACCTTCCATTGCACCGCCAGCATAAATTGTTTGAAATGCACCTGTTGAAGTTAGATAGCCATTTCCAAAAGCAATTCCACCTGCATAAAAGCTGCCGTCTGGCCCAGGTGTAGCTGTATATCCCCAATTGTCTACCGCACTTCCGGTAAATGATGAAAAAATAATTGCAGGATCAATGATTAATACTTTTGTTGGGTCGTAGTCTTTTAATTTAAAACTTACTACATTGTTATTTACAGAAAAATTACAGGTTACTACATCTCGATTTCCTGTTGGATTTGCTTGGTAGCTGTATGGATATAATTCTTTAACGGAACCAACTGCTGTTTTAATCATTAAGGATTTTTGCTGCACGTACACCTTTTCTGCCCCTTCATATTTCATCAATATTTTAGAAGGATCGCCACCAGGATTAACGATAAAATCATATTTCAAATTTTCGCCTTCATTATAATAACGTACATCAATATTGGGGTATATATTTTTATAGGTTACCGATTGATATATTTTACAACCGGAAGCCCATTTAGATTGATCTTTACCTAAGTAATAATTGTTGTATGAATTGCTTATTTTCTCAGGTTTTACAATTGTATTATCAGAAGCGCCTAAAAGGGAAACACGGTATACAGCAGAATGTAAAACTATTTTATCATTCAAATCCACCACACTGTCTTTGTGCCCATGAACATAGTAAGATAACTTTTGCCAATCATCTTGATTGTGAAGCAATACAGAAAAACCATTTTTTTCGAGGAAGAAAGCGCCGTTTTGAAAATCACCTTTGAATTTTACCGCATCATTCCACTGGCCTTTATTTTCTACAAATTCTATTTGAGCTTGACTATTTAGCCAAATAAAAAAAACAAGAAGAAATGCTGATATTTTAGGTAAATTAAACAATGCGAATTATTTTATACAAAGTACAAATTAAGTGTCAATAATAAAACAACTTTAATACTGAAAAGTTTAAATTCTACATTTTTAACGAAATAAAAAAATTATGAAATTTTACTCCATTGTGTTTTAGCTTTTTGCAATTGAAGATAATTTCTTATGACTTGATTTTCAGGGGCATTCAATTCATAATCATTTTCTAAAATATTTGCTACTGAATCTCTTGCGGCCTCAAGTATATTTCTATCCGTTACTATATTTGCCAACTTAAATAAAAGAGCCCCACTTTGTCGGGTTCCTTCCATTTCACCAGGGCCACGAATTTCCAAATCTTTTTCTGCTATTTTAAACCCATCATTGGTTTCGGTCATTATTTTAATTCTTTCTCTGGCATCATTAGAAAGTTTATTCCCAGTAATTAAAACACAATAACTTTTTTCTGCGCCTCTCCCTACCCTTCCTCTAAGTTGATGCAATTGCGACAACCCAAATTTTTCAGAACTCTCAATGACCATAACACTTGCATTAGGAACATTAACACCAACTTCAATTACAGTGGTGCCTACCAAAATATGTGTATCTCCAGTTGAAAATTTAATCATGTTGGAATCCTTCAAATCTGGAGTTTGCTTTCCATGTACCATACTAATCCAATATTTTGGCTCAGGGAAAAACGATTTCACCTCTTCAAATCCTTTCATTAAGTTTTCATAATCCATCTTGCTGCTTTCTTCAATCAATGGATAAATGATGTAGGCTTGTCTGCCAAGTTTCAATTGTTCTTTTATAAAATCCATCACCTGTGGCCTTGCATTTTCAAATCGATGGACTGTAGTAATGGGCTGTCTTCCTGGAGGTAATTCATCTATAATACTATAATCCAAATCGCCATAAGCAGTAAGTGCAAGTGTACGTGGAATAGGCGTTGCGGTCATCACCAAAATATGTGGTGGAATGGAATTCTTTTTCCAAATTTTCGCCCTTTGTGCCACACCAAATTTGTGTTGTTCATCTACAACAGCGTAACCTAAATTTTTAAAAACTACTTTATCTTCTATAACCGCATGAGTGCCTATTAAAATTTGCACTGTTCCATCTTCGCATCCAGCTAATATTGGCTTTCTATTTTTAGCTGTTGTAGATCCTGTGAGCAATTGAATGTTGATATTGATATTTTTCAATTGTTCTTTAATGGTATTAAAATGTTGTTGTGCCAAGATTTCCGTTGGTGCCATAAGCACACTTTGGAAATTATTATCCGCAGCAATCAACATCGACAACAAAGCAACCATCGTTTTTCCACTTCCCACATCACCTTGCAGCAATCGATTCATTTGTCGACCACTAGCAGTATCTTTTCTGATTTCTTTTAAAACACGTTTTTGTGCACCTGTTAATTGAAATGGAATTTCGTTTTCGTAAAAATTTGTAAACAATTCGCCTACTTTCTCAAAGACCAATCCACGACTGAATTGTTGGCGACCAAGCTTAATTAGTTGAATGGAAAATTGTGCAAAAAATAGCTCTTCAAATTTCAACCTACGTGTAGCCTGATGAAAATTAGACATGTTTGTAGGCAGATGAATTTGTTGGTAAGCTTGATAGCGACCGATTAACTTATATTGTTGTAAAATATTTGCTGGGAGATTTTCAGAAACGTCTTTCTCCGAAATTTGCTTAAATAATTCTTGGGTTAACAGTCCAATTGCTTTTGCATGTAATCCTTTCGCCTTTAGCTTTTCTGTGGTAGGATAAATTGGCTCGAGATGTGATTTTCCAGCAGCATTTTGTGTGGTATATACTTCTAAATCTGGATGAGCAATTTGTGGCTTGCCCATAAAAAACCCAACCTTTCCAAAAATCAAATACGCTTTTCCAACTTGTAAAAGTTTTTCTACCCAGCCAATGCCTTGAAACCAAACCAATTCAATAATTCCTGTTTGATCTTTCAGATGTGCAACCAATCTTTTGCTTCTTTGTGTACCAAGGATTTCGAAATCCAATAGTATTCCCGCAACCTGTGCGTATTCGGTATTATGATTTAAACTTGAAATGGTGTCAACATGGGTTTTATCAATATGTCGATGGGGGAAATGTTCGAGTAAATCTTTAAACGTAAAGATTTGTAATTCTTTGCGCAACAAATCTCCTTTAAAGGTAGTAACGCCTTTTAGATATTCTATTGGAGATGATAATATGTTTGAATTTGCTGAAATAAGAAAAACTGTTTTTACAAAGGTATTGAAGCAAACCAATTAATTATAAATGCAATTTCTATTTTTTGTTGAAATGATGTCTACGTTTTGAATGATGATTTGACTGAATTATTGACCTTTCGGGTGTTTCACCCAATTCTTTAGGTACTTCTCCTTTGGGTACTTCATATCCCAATAATTGTTCAATAATGGTCAGCTTTTTTTGTTCAGCTACATTTACAAGTGTGTATGCAGAACCTTTGGCTTTTGCACGGGCAGTTCTACCTATACGGTGTACATAATCTTCCCCATCATGAGGCACATCAAAATTGATCACCAATTCAATATTATCAATATCAATGCCTCTGCTTAAAATATCTGTAGCAATCAATATCGGCAACCTTCCACTTCTAAAATCACTGAGTACAGATTCGCGTTTGTCTTGATCTAAATCGCTGTGTATCTCATCTGCTTTAAAAGACAATCGTTTCAACTCTTTTGTAAGTTGTTTTACGCTGAGTTTGCTGCTACAAAAAATTAGTGTGTTGTCGAAATTGGTTTGCTTGAGTAAAAATGAAACCAGTGGAATTTTTTGAGGTTCATAAATTAAATATGCCAGCTGATTTATTTTTTCTGGTGGTTTAGAAATGGCAATATTGATTTCAATGGGTTGATGTAAAATCGACTTTGCTAAGGTTCTAATTTTAGGAGGCATGGTAGCTGAAAACAAAAGATTCTGACGCTTTACTGGAAGATGCTTAATCACAAACATGATGTCATCGTAAAAGCCCATATCCAACATTCTATCCGCCTCGTCTAAAACCAAATATTGTAAATGCTGCAATTTTACGTAGCCCATTTTTATATGAGAAAGCATTTTACCTGGCGTGCAAACCACAATATCTGCACCCATGCTTAGTGCCTTTTTTTCTTGAATAAACGCATTCCCATCACCACCACCATATACTGCAATGGAACTAATGCCGGCGAAATAACCAAACCCTTCTAAATGTTGTGCAATTTGAATCGCAAGTTCACGGGTAGGCACAATAACCAATGCAGTGATTGAATTATTGGTTTGTGTAGAGGTAATGATTTTCTGAATCAGTGGCAATAAAAAAGCAGCTGTTTGACCCGTTCCGGTTTGAGCCGCAGCGATAAGGTCTTTACCAGCTAAAATATGTGGAATTACTTCTTGTTGAACAGGTGTAGCTTCTTCGTATCCAGCGGCATCAATACCTTCCATCAAACGACTGTCGAAATTAAAATCTAAAAATTTCAAATGATTATTTTTTGAACGAAGTTAAACAATTAAATCCTTGAATCTTATACCATTTTGAATAGCAATTTAGTCCGCTAATTAATTAGTATAATGTCGATTGGATAGCTGTTTGGGACAATTTCATTGGGCCATTACAGATATCACTTCGGTATTAAAACGTATCTTGCAATAAAAAATAAGATGATTAAAGTAGGTACATACAACCAAATGAAAGTATTGAGGACTGTAGAGTTTGGTGTTTATTTAGATGACGGTAATGAAGGTATTTTATTACCCAAAAGATTTGTACCAGCAGGACTAAAGCCTGGAGATGAAATAAATGTATTTATATATCATGATGGCGATGAGCGTTTGATTGCAACTACCCAAAAGCCAAAAGGTATTCTTGGTGACATCGTAAAATTGGCTGTAGTAAGCACAAATTTACAGGGTGCGTTTTTAGATTGGGGATTAATGAAAGATATTTTTGTTCCTATCTCTCAGCAGCAACAAAAAATGATACCAAAAGGTGAGTATTTGGTAAAAATTGTTTTGGATGAACAAACCGGCAGAATAGCGGCTACAGAAAGAATTGAACGTTTTTTAAGTAATGAAAATTTAACCGTTGCCGAATTGGAAGAAGTGGACTTGGTAGTTTATAGAAGAACCGATATTGGGTATGTAGTAATCATCAACAATGTACATACTGGCGTTTTACATCACAATGAAATTTATAGAAACATCACATCTGGCGATGCTTTTAAAGGATTTATCAAAAAGATACATCCCAAAGACAACAAAATAGATGTGGCAGTTGGTAAATCAGGATACAAAAGGGTTGAAGATGAAACAAGTAAAATTCTTCGTTTATTAAATGAGCACAATGGCTTTCTTCCATACAACGACAAAAGCAATCCAGATGACATTTATGATGTTTTTGAAATGAGTAAAAAAACGTTCAAAATGACGATTGGGAATTTGTATAAAAAACGGATGATTAATATTGATGAAAAAGGGATTAGAATAATAAAGGAGGGGTAAGATGAACAAAGAAAACAAAATTTCGGAAATAAAATCATCGCTCTTTGGTGTTGCCGTTGGTGACGCACTTGGTGTTCCTGTTGAGTTTAAAAACAGACATACAATAAGGGAAAATCCAGTGACAGATTTGATTGGATATGGAACATACAATTTGCCAGCAGGAACTTGGTCGGATGATAGTTCTTTGACTTTTTGCCTTGCAGAAGCTTTGACTCAAGAATTTAATCTAGCTACAATCGGACAAAACTTTGTAAAATGGTATTACGAAAATTATTGGACCCCACTCGGAAAAGTTTTCGACATTGGCATTACAACAAGACAGGCAATTTCAAGATTTGCAAAGGGCGAAAAACCAGAATTGGCTGGTGGTTTTAACGAAAGTGAAAATGGAAACGGTTCGCTTATGCGTATTTTACCATTGCTTTTTTATATAATTGACAAACCAATCAACGAAAGATATAACATCACGAAAAAAGTTTCATCAATAACTCATGGACATACACG